>DATNKY010000496.1:0-2736 GCA_035603155.1 Solirubrobacteraceae bacterium | reverse complement strand
GCGCCAGTCATCCTCGGTCGGATTGCGGACGTGGGCGCGCACGACCGCGACCGCGGCACCCGACGAGAGATCGGTGCCGAGCTCCTTACCGCGGGCGATCAGGTCATCGCGGTCCTTGATCCGCTGTGCGAGCACGGCGCGCTGAAAGCCGGTCGCGGCCTGCTCGGAGGCGCGCTCGGGAGCGCGCACCCGCTCGACCTCGGACGCGATCAGGGTCGTCACCAGGCGCAGCAGCGCGCCGTCGGGCGTCGCCTCGCGCGTGCGCATCCGCAGCCGGCCAACCGGCGTCTCGGCCACCTTGAGTTCGATCGTCGAGACGTCGTCGGCGTCACGCATCAGCGATCGCTCGTCGGCCGGCGAGCGCGCGGCGACCGCCAGCACTGCCGCAGAGCGGTCGATCAGGATCAGGCTCGTGTCGAGCGCGCGAGCGGCGGCGCGCAGGATCTCGGGCAGGCCGGCGCCTGCCTCGACCGCATCCGTGATCGCGGCGAGAGCGGCCAGATCGGGTGACCGGACCCGTTCGTGCTCGGTACCGCCCGCCAAATCGTCTGCTCGCGACGGCGTCAGAACACTCGTGGCCACTCGACGATGATCAGTGCCCCGAGCACGATCCCGATGCCGACCAGCGCGGCGAGAACGTAGACGGACAGGATCACGACCGCGACCCGCTGTAGCGGACGTCGATACGCGGTGACCGCCGGCGCCAGCACGAACATGCCGAACGCCGCGACACCGAGCACGCCCAGGCACGCTCCGACGAGATAGGTGACTGACTGGTTGCTCACTGCTTGACCGAGATTGTGCCCGAAGCCGGCGATAGCCGGAAACGACCGTGCCGGAGATCCGCTATTTGCGGCAAACGCTCACGGGTTCGCCGTCGAGGCGTCGACCCCTCTCTGCAGCGGCCGTGCCGCCACCACAGTCCCGAAGCGCTCGCGCAGGCGATCGCAGGCGGCGGCCGCGTTGGCCGGCGAGGCTGCTCCCCAGAAGACGCCGATCACGGTCGGGCCTGAGCCGCACACCAGAACGTACGTGGCGCCGGTCTCGGACACGGCCCGCATCGCCGCGGCGACCTCCGGGCGCAGCGACGTCGAGGCCCGTTCGAGATCGTTGACCGCCAATTCGGGCGGGAGGATCGAGCCGGCGACGGCGAGGAACGACTCGAGCTCCAGTTGCCGCCGCGCGAGTTCGTCATCGCTACGCCCAAGCCCGAGCCGGTCGGCCTCGCGGTAGACGTCGGCGGTCGACAACGCAAACGGCTGCGGCACGACCACGATCGCATGCGTGTTGAGGTCGGGCACGGCGCGCACGACTTCGCCGGCCCCGATCCCGAGTGACGGGCCTGGGTCGAGCTGGCTGGGCACGTCTGACCCGAGCCCCGCGGCGATCTCGGCCACCACTTCGGGCGCCAACGGCGCCAGCTCGGGTGCCGCGCGCAGCAGCGCGGCCGCGTCGGCCGAGCCACCGCCCATGCCCGCGGCGACCGGGATCCGCTTCTCGATCTCGACCCGGACCGGCGGCGCCGCCCACCCGGCGGCCCGGAGGGCAACCACCGCGTCGGCGACCAGGTTCGGGCCGGTCACGCCGGGGCAGACGATCTCGTCGCCGCCACGCTCAGAAGGCGCGATGACCAGCTCGTCAGCGAGGTCCACGGATTCGATCAGCGTCGCGACGCGGTGGCGTCCGTCCTGGCGCGTGCTCCCGACGAGCAGGCTCAGGTTGACCTTCGCGAACGCCAGCTCGCGGACCGTGGTCATCGGGCGAGCCGGAGCGCGAGCCGGCGGAACTCGTCGGGGCTGAGGCGTTCGGCGCGCTCATCGACAGGATGGCCGAGCTCGACCAGCGCCTCTCGGGCGCGTTCGCGGACGTCGGGACCGAGGTCGGGGCGGGCGAGCGCGAGCGAGCCGGCCAGCGTCTTGCGCCGGTGCGCGAAGGCGCCGTGGACGACCGCGCTCTGCAGCGCGTCGGCGCCACGTCCGATCCGGCGCAGTCCGAGCAGGACCGAGTCGACGTTGGGTACGGGCCGGAACACATTGCGCGAGATCGGCCGTAGCACCTTGACCTCGCAGGCGAGCTGCGCGAGCACCGACGGCACGCCATAGGCGGCGCTGGCGGGCGCGGCGGCGAACCGCTCGCCGACCTCGCGCTGAACCATCACGACCCACTGTCCGACGCTTCCGAGCTCGTCGATCGTGCGCAGGATCACGGTCGCCGCGACCCGGTACGGGAGGTTGGCGACGACCTTGCCGGGGGCCGGCGTCAGAGCGGTCAGGTCCAGCTCGAGCGCGTCGGCGAAATGCAGATCGACGTTGTGAAATGGCGCCAGCGCCTCGGTCAGCGCGACTTGCAGTCGCCGATCGAGCTCGACCACGTGCACGTGGCCGGCGCGCGCCGCAAGCCGTTGCGACAACACCCCGAGCCCGCCGCCGATCTCGAGCACGACGTCGTCGGGCCCGACCGCTCCGGCACGCTCGATCACGCCGAGGATGTTCGAGTCGATCAGGAAGTTCTGGCCCAGCTCGCGGCGCGGTCGCACGCCGAAGTCGCGCAGGCGCCGCAGGCTCGGCTGCACTGGCTCCTGCGACACCGCCAGCCGCCCGGCGCTCACCAGCCGAACACGCGCGCGGCGTTGCGCTCGACCGCGGCGCCGAGCTCGGCCGTCGTCGTGCCGCGGAGCTCGGCGACGAATGCCAGCGTGTGCATGACGAAGGCCGGCTGATTGCGATGCTTGCGCAC
>DATNKY010000273.1:0-4569 GCA_035603155.1 Solirubrobacteraceae bacterium | reverse complement strand
GCGGGTCGCGAGCCCGCGCCCCCTGCCATGCGGCAGCAGCCAGTAGCGGATCGTCGCATTGCCGCTGACGATGTCGGCCAACGCGACCGAGCCCACCGCCGCTCGTTGCTCGACGATCGCGAGCTCCAGCCTCGCCCCGGCCAGACGGTCGGTGTGCGTCCTGGTGATCCACCGTTGCGCGTCCAGATTGGTGCGCGGTAGCGAGTATCGGTAGCGCGAGATGAGCTCGTCGCGACCGGCTGCGAGCACGACTTGAGCGTCGTCGTCGCGCCAGGTGCGCAGCCACAGTCCGCCCGCGGTCAACGCGGGCTCAGGGAGCGCAACTGCGATCACCTCGCCGGCCATCAGACGATTGTCAGGTGACGATCAGGGTCGTTCTCTGGATCGGTGCATCATCCGGGGAGGTGCAGCCCGTAGAAGCCGATGCTGCGGAGGTGGCCTTTGGTCGGGGTGAAGGTCACCCACAGTCTCAGGACGATCGGATACTTGTGGTGGTGCAGAAGCCGTCTGCCTCGGGCGTTGGGCGTGACTCTGAGGTGAAGCGTGGTCGCCCGGCGTGCGCTCGCGTGGCTTCGGGCGTAGGCGAACCTGCGCGGCGCGGGGTGCAACAGGACTGCCGCCCGGGCGAGATTGTTGTTCCATGCGGTTGCGAGCACGTCGATGCGGCCGGGTCCGGGTACGCGGACGGTGAAGGTGATGCTGCCGTCGCGGTCGGTGTGGATGCGGTTGATGTGGGCGTGGTTGTTGGGCAGCCGCCGCCGCAGCGGCGTCTTCGAGCCCACCGGCGTTTTCGCGCCCAGCGTCGGGTGCGTCTGACTGACGGGTGGCTTCGGCGGCGGGGGGAGGCTGCCGGGGCCGGTGAGCTGTGCGGGTGGCGGGTTGGGTCCGACCGCTCGGACGCGCTGGTTGCCGGTGTCGGCGATGACCAGGATCGCGCCGCGGGTGACGGTCACCGCGGCGGGGTTGTCCAGCTCGGTCTGGTTGCCGGCCAGCCCGTCACCGTTGAACCCCCCCTGGGGGTTGCCGTTAGCGTCGACGAGCCCGACCGGATCGGCGGTCATGAAGCCGGTCGAGGGGTTATACGCGCGGATCAGGTCATTGCCCGTGTCGGCGAACACGATGTCGCCGTTCAGCGCTACCGACAGCGACTGGGGATCGTCGACCTGCACCTGGTTGCCAGGCGACAGCAGCCCGTCCTGCTCATCTCCGTTATAGCCGCTGGTTCCCGTGCCCACCGCGACCGACGTCTGGCCGCCGGGGGTGATCTGCAGCAGATAGTCGGGATTGTTGGCCGCCGCCCACAGGTTCCCGGAGGCGTCCCCGACCACGCTGACGATGTCATAGGTTCCGGGCGCGCCGGTGCTGATCGTGCTGATCGTCCCGTCGGGGTGCACCTCCCGGACCCCCCGCTGGCCGTCGGCGATCAACAGATCACCCGTCGGGCTGCTCCACACCCCCGTCGGACCGGCCAGCGCCGCCGCCGTGGCCGGCCCCCCATCCCCACACGACGCCGACGGACTGGAACAGGTCTGGCCGTCGCCGGCGACCGTGGTGATCGTCCCGCCGGGGCCGATTCGCCGCACCCGATGCAGCACCGGGTCGGTGATGTACAAAGACCCGTCGAGCCCGACCGCCAGGCCCGCCGGCCTGCCCAGCCGCGACTGGACGGCGGGCCCGCCGTCCCCGCACGCGTTCGTCGCGTCCGAACACGGCGAGTTGTGCTGCCCGGCGATGACCTGCGTCTGGCCGTTGGGGCCGACCAGCCGAACGGTCGCGTCAGTCAGCCCGACGTAATCGCCGTCCGTGGTCACGTCGCTGGCCCACGTCGGCGGGGTCGCGGCCGTGACCGAGATCGGCGACCCGGCCAACAGGCTCGTGGCATCAAGAAGCGTCGACGTCGGCGTCTGACACGCATCCAGCGTCGCCGCCGAACACGCCGGCCGACCGAACGTCCCACTCGGCAACAGATGCCCCGTACACCCGCTGCTCGAGCTCGCGACCGACCCATCCGGACACGTACTCACCCCCACCCAATCCCCCTCATTCAACGACGTCGTCGTAAACGGGACCGGCCCATAGCTCTCCTGCGAACCCAACGCCACATCCCACTGCAACCCGGAGCTGGTCTGACACAACCCATCCGACAACGTCCCGCAAAACAACCACGCCCGATCAAACTCCGCCGCGTTGAGCTGCGCCCCAGACAACTGCGCCCCCGGCAGATACGCCCCCACAAACGACGCGCCCGTCAACGTCGCCCCCGTCAGATTGCACGAAATGCACTGCGCACCGTCGAACTTCGCGCTGGCCAGGTTCGCGCCCGTCAGATCAAACCCACCCGACCCGTCCTCGCTTCCCCCCAACACCGCGCCCACGAAATCCGCCCCGGCCAGCTGCCGCGCCTGATCAAACGCGTTCCCATCCCCATAGATATGCGCGCCGTTGAAGCTCGCGTTCGTCCCGACTACCGACGTGAAACTCGTGCCCACCCCCAACACGTCATCAAACGTCGCCCCGCTGATATCAGCATTCTCAAAGCTCGCGCCACTCACATCCGCCTGCGTGAAATCCGCCCCCTCCAAATCCGTCGTCACACCCGCAAACGACGCGCCCGTCAGCGTCGCGTCCTCAAACGACGCCTTCACCGCATGCACACCCGCAAACTGCGCCTTAGTCAGATCGGCCAGCTCAAAGCTCGCGCCATCCAACGTCGCCCCATCGAAGTTCGTGGACTCCAGATCCGCCGGAAAGCCAAGAAAGCTCGCACCAGCAAGATCAATGTCCTGCAGATGGGCGCCGGCCAGCGACGAGCTATCCGCCGCCGTGGCGACATACCGGCCGCCCGCGAAATCAACGGTCGCGCCATCCGTCACCGCCAACAGCTTGATCAGCCCGAGCGGGACCGTGCTCCGCGTCGTTGCGAGCGTACTCCCCGAGAACAGCGGAGTGGTCGCGCACCCGGGCACCAACAGATCGGCTTTGAGCGGGGTCAGACCGGTGTTCAGAAGGTCAACGTCCTGAAACTGTGTGCAGGCGCCGTTCCGCGCTCCCACCCGAACGTTCGCGAAGCTCGGCGGCGCGTTGAACTGCAGCGACACCAGTTGAGCGCCCCGGAGGTCCGCGCCGTCGAAATCGGCGCCGCTCACGCTCGTGGCGGTCGAGCCGGCCGTTCCCAGCGTTGCGACGGCCAGCGCCGCGCCGCTGAAGTTCCAGTTGTCGAAGTCCCCGGTCAGCTGTGCGCCGTTGATCGTGGCGCCGCTGAGGTCAGCCCGGTACGCGACGGTTCGATCGGGCTGACCGGGCGTGAACTGAATGTTGTCCGGCAGTACGCAAAGCGGGCAGCCGTTATAGGTATCGAGCAACTGCTGCGGCGCGATCATGTCGGCCTCCGTCGTCTGCCAATCAGACCGCCCGGGAAAAAGCACCGGAGCGGGATCCCCGGGTCCGACGTCCTGAGCTCCCCAGGCGGAGGAGAGGCCGGCCGGCTTGTCGCGTAACAGCACAGCGGCATCCGCCGCGACCGAGATCGAGGCGGGATGCGTCATCACCGCATCCGATCCCTGAGCGATACCGCTGCACGAATTGGGTCCAGTCCAGCTGGCCGCGGCGGGGATCACGACCACGTTCGCGTCGGAGCTGTTCGGATCGAGTGGCTGCGCGAACACCGCGCCCCCGGGCGGTGGAGCCGGGGTTATCGACGTTCGCATGCAGTGTGGCTGGGTCGGGGCACTCACCGCGACGGTGCTCGGCCCGCACCTCGTCTGCGGATCGGTGTTGCACCGGGGCCCGGTGTCCGGATCGGCAGCGATGTAGGCCTGGTTGACCGCCGTGCCGTCTAGGTTCGCCCGCCCGATCGTGCCGCCCGCGCACCCCGATGGAGGCTGCGTCTGGTTATCGCAGTTGTAGTAGTTGGTCCAGTAGATGTGGTCGTAGTCGACGGTGATCCCGAACGGCTCGGCCGCCCCCGTAATGAAGCTCGAGTTCACACCGCTCCCGTCGAGGTTCGCCCGGCCGATCGATCCCGCGGGCGGGAGTCCGCTCGTTGCGATCTGTGTCCAATAGACGTACTGACCGTCGACCGCGACATCGGTGGCGTTGGTCGCCCCGGTGATGAAGCTCGAGTTCACGCTGCTCCCGTCGAGGTTCGCCCGCCCAATCGTGCCGAGGGTCCGGTCTGCCCAGTAGATGTGGGAGCTGTCGACGGCGAGCCCTCCGATTTCGTCACGCTTGAGCTTGATAAATACTGGAATGACGTCGTTGCCGTCGAGGTTTGCGCGGCCGATCTCGGCCCCGTTTGACCAGTACACGTACCGGTCGTCGACCGCGAGGTAGTCCGCGGCCCCCTGCCCGACCTCGATGAATTGCTGGTTGGCGCCGGTCCCGTCGAGGTTGGACCGGCCGATCGACACCCCGTCCGTCCAAAACAGGTGCTGGCGATCTACGGCCACGCCTTCGTGGAACAACTGTGTGATCCCGGTGACCAGGGCCTGGTTGACGTTGGCGGGGTTGCCGTCGATCGTCTCGCGGCCGATCGCTCCAACTTGCGGGTTGTCCCAATACAGCGCCCTC
>DATNKY010000486.1:0-4226 GCA_035603155.1 Solirubrobacteraceae bacterium | reverse complement strand
CGGCGCGCGAGTGCCACCTCCCGGGTGAAGGGCAGCCCCTGGTCCACGCGGGCCGCGGCGCGGTAGGTGCACAGGCGCAGGCCGTCGAGCTCGATCGCGATGTTGGCGACCGCGAACGCGACCGCCTGTCGGTTTGAGATCGGCTCGCCGAACGCCTTGCGCTCCTTGACATAGTCGCTTACGTACTGGAGGACCGCTTCGCCGGTGCCGACCGCGAGCGCGCACCAGCCGAGGCGCGCGAGCGCAATGCACTCGTCGTACACGGCGCGCTCGCCGCCGCCGAGCAGCGCGATCGCGGGCAGCTGGACTTTGTCGAGGATCAACCGGCCGGTTCCGGCGGCCCGGATTCCCATCGCGGGGTCCGGCGCGACGGAGATCCCGGCGGTCCTCGATTCGACGATGAACAGCGACGGCCCCTGCCCTTTCAGGTCGGCCGCCACGACGAACAGCTCGCCGTCAGCGGCGCGCGGCACGAGCGCCTTGACGCCGGTCAGCTCATAACCGCCCCGGGAGGGGCGGGCCTTGGCCTGCAGCGCGAACGGGTTGAACAGCGGCTGCGGCTCCATCACGGCGAGCGCGGCGGCGGGCACGTCCTCGCCGACGAACGACGGCAGGTAGGTCGCCTGCTGCTGGGCGTCCCCCCAAAGGCTGAGTGCAGTCGAGACGGCGGCCGGCGCCAGGCAGGCGACCGCGATCCCCATATCGCCCTGGGCGAGCGCCTCGCTCATCAGCACGGTCGTGGTCGCCGAGCGCTCGGTGACCGCGCCGCCGAGCTCCTCCGGGACCCCGACCATCGTCAGACCGAGGTCATTGGACTGTGCGAGCAGCTCCCCCGGGGTGGCGCAAGCGGCGTCGGCTGCCGAGGCACGGCCGCGGAGTTCGGCGAGCGCAAATTCTCTGACCGAATCGCGCAGCAGCGCCTGCTCCTCGGTCGGCTCGAGGTCGAACAGGTCTCCCGACCCCGTGCGTGGCTGGCGCGCCGGGCGCGACAGGCGCTGCGCGGCGGAGAAGGTTCGCCCCGCGCGGGCGGCCGTGCGGCCGGTCGTCTTGCTCGCCTGGTGGAGCAGCCGGATCGTCGGGTCGCGCAGACCGAGGCGCTCGAGCGTGTCCGATGCCGCGACTCGGTTGAGCGCGCGCAGTCCAACCGCCATGCCGCGCTCGGCGATGTTCTGCTCAGGCGCCATCGGATGTCACAATATCATGTAACGTCGTTCTGTGTCATTCTGAACTTCCGCGTACAAGCGAGCGGCGAAGGACGGCGCTGCGCGGGCCGAGGCGAGTCCGGACGATCGAGCGCGATCGCCGGCCGAGCCGCCGCTCACCGGTCCACCAGCCACGACTGAGGCTCGCAGGTCGTCCGCCTCGAGCACGCCTTCGGAACGGCCTGAACGTCGCTCGGCAGTCGCACGAATCGCCCGCAAACAACGGTTTTCAAGGTCCCATCGGAGACCAGCCGCATTCCGACCTTCTTACGCGATTCTTACGCTGGACGGGTCATGCTGAATGCGTGCGCGTATTGATCGCCGAGGACGAACTGCGGCTCGCCGACGCGATCGCGCGCGGGCTGCGCAAGCAGGGGATGGCGGTCGATCTGGCGCCCGATGGCGAGCAGGCGCTGATGAAAGCGCGCGTCGTCCGCTACGACGTGCTGGTGCTCGACCGCGACCTGCCCGGAGTCCACGGCGACGACGTCTGCCGCAAGGTCCGCGGCGAGCGCCCCGACACCGGGATTCTGATGCTGACCGCGGCGGGGACGCTCGAGGACCTGATCAACGGCCTGTCGCTCGGCGCCGACGATTACCTCGCCAAGCCGTTTCGGTTCGCGGAGCTCGTCGCCCGGATCCACGCGCTCGCCCGGCGCGCGACCCCGAGCAGGCCGCCGGTGCTCACCAACGGAGAGCTCGAGCTCGACCCGGCAAGGCGACGGCTGACCCGCGCCGGAGAGGAGATCGAACTCGCGCGCAAGGAGTTCGCCGTGCTCGAGGTCCTGATGGCGGCCGACGGGGCGACGGTCTCGGCCGAGCAGCTGCTCGAACGGGTATGGGACGAGCACACCGATCCATTCACTAACGTTGTGCGCATGACGATCATGACGCTGAGGCGCAAGCTCGGCGATCCACCGGTCGTCGAGACCGTGATCGGAGTCGGTTACCGGATGGCGTGATGGGCGCCGCCCGGAGAACCAACCGCCGCAGCCGCCCGTGGGTGGCGCCGACGATCAGGCTGCGGCTGACGCTCCTGTACGGGACCGTGTTCCTGGTCACGGGGGCGGTGCTGCTGACGATCGGCTATCTGCTCGTCCGCAACAACCTCTCGCACCACCACCAGCTGCGCGAGATCCTGGCGCGGCTCGGCCGCAAGCCCGCCGCCGACGATCACCTGATCACGAAGGCGCTGGGCGTCGCGCCCGGTTCGACCGAGGCGAAGGTAGCTCACGCGGTCGCCAACCAGATCACCGCGAGCGCGCTGCACACGCTGCTCGTCGAGTACCTGGTGGCGCTGCTGGCGGTCACGATGGCCTCGGTCGCGACCGGCTACCTGCTCGCGGGACGTGCGCTGCGGCCGCTGCGCGCGATCACCGCGACCGCGCGCCGCGTCTCGAGCCAGAACCTCGGCGAGCGGATCGCGCTGGAGGGCCCGGCCGACGAGCTGCTCGAGCTCGCTGACACGTTTGACCGAATGCTCGAGCGCCTCGATGCGGCGTTCGCGAGCCAGCGCCATTTCGTCGCCAACGCCTCGCACGAGCTGCGCACGCCGCTGGCGATCATGCGAACCGAGGTCGACGTGACGCTGTCGGATGCCGACGCGAGCATCGACGAGCTCCGCGCGATGGGGGAGGCGGTGCGCGAAACGGTTGACCGGTGCGAGCGTCTGATCGGCGGGCTGCTGATGCTCGCGCGCAGCGAGGCTGCCACCGGCCGCGGTGAGCCGGTCGATGTCGCCGCGCTCGCCGGCGACTGCATCACGGACCTGCGTGCGCGGGCAGAGGAGGCGCACGTCGAGGTCCGTGACGAGCTCGAGCCGGCCTGGACGCTCGGCGAGCCGGCGCTGATCGAACGGCTGGTCGCGAACCTGATCGACAACGGCATCCACCACAACGAGCCGGGCGGCTTCCTCGACGTGAGCACTCGCGTGCGGGCCGGGCGCGTGCAGCTTCGGGTGCGCAACGGCGGCTCGCCGATCGACCCTTCGGACGCGCGCCAACTCGTCGAGCCGTTCCGCCGACTCGACCGATCGGTCGACGGCTTCGGTCTCGGCCTGTCGATCGTCAGGTCGGTGGTCGAGGCACACCGCGGCATGGTGACGGTGCAGGCCCGTGCCGAAGGCGGCCTCGACGTGACCGTAGATCTGCCGGCGCTGGCGGCCGCGCCGCTGCCGGCGCAGCCGCGGGCGCAGGCTGCACTCGCCAAAAGCTGATCGTTTCAGCCGATCCTCAGGTTCTGCTTACGGGAAGTTGACGCTTCGCCACATACCCTCAGGCCATGTCGCGCTGGCGTCGCCGAAACGGAGGGGTCGGAACGCGAGATCTTGGCATCCCCGCGCCTTGTCTCGCCCACCGTCACCTTGCGGCGCGAGCCGACTGCGACGATAGTGCGCCTCGTCGCAAGCGGGTGAGGAACCTCCCCGCAATCCGGGGTACCGGCGGCAGCTCAGGCTACGACTCCCGCCTGGGCATGCCCGCCGGTCCTCGGGTACCCTGCGAGCGCCGCCGGCCGTTGCAGCGGGGCCATTAGCTACCAAGCGTCGACGTTCGGGCGGCGCTTGCCCGGGCGTTCCCACCAGCGCGGGCCGGGCTCGTCGAGCAGCGTTCGGATCCAGCGGCGGCTGTCGGCGGGATCGATCACGTCGTCGATCTCGAAGTAGGACGCCATCCCGATGCCGCGGCCGCGCTCGTACGCGGCGGCGACCGTCGCCTCGTAGACGCGGTCGCGCTCGGCGTCATCCTCGATTGCTTCGAGCTCGCGGCGCATCCCGAGCTTGACCGCGCCCTCGAGGCCCATCGCGCCGAACTCCGAGGTCGGCCAGCCGATCGTGAACAGTGGCGCCCTGAAGCTGCCGGCGGCCATCGCCTGCGCGCCGAGGCCGTAGCCCTTGCGCAGCACGATCGTGCCCGTCGGCACCGTCAGGTTCGCGCCCACAACGAACATCCGCGCGAAGTGGCGCACGGTCGCCGTCTTCTCCGCCGCGGGGCCGACCATGAAACCCGGCGTGTCGCAGAGGAACAG
>DATNKY010000457.1:0-3929 GCA_035603155.1 Solirubrobacteraceae bacterium | reverse complement strand
GCGCAGGCCCGGGCGCGCGATCGCGCCCGGGCCCGTGCGTGCGGCTTGGTCAGGGCACGACCTGGATCGTGTCGCCGACCGGGCGCAGCGGCGAGCTCGAGGCGTCGTTGAGCAGTTGCCCTTCGGACGCGAATTGAGTCGAGCCGCCCCCGTCGAGGTTCATCGCATTGACCGCGCCGAGCGATCGCATCACGTCGGCCTCCTCGGTGAGCGTCAGGCCCTCGCTGACGCCGGGGATCCCGTCCGCGGTGGCGAGCAGCAGCCGCCCTCTGGCGTCCACACCGACGAACGTCCGCGCGTGCCGGTAGGCCGAGAACGTGTAGTCGTTGAGATCGCGCGGGTCAAAGACGCCCTCGTCGAACGCGTCGATCGCCGTCCGACCGTTATGCAGCAGGACGGGACCGGCGCTGCTGATGCTCGTCTGGGAGTTCAGAGCGAACGGGGCACCTGACCGGGTCCGTAGCTGCTCGGACACGCTCAGCCGCTGTCCGGGCTGGGCGTGCGCGGTCAGCCATGCGGCGTCGCTGCCGATCGCCTGCACCGCGGAGTCGCCGGCCGGGAGTGTGCCGCCCGGCGTGCCGAGCGACACAACGAGTCCCTGCGCGTTGAGCACCGCTTGCACGGCCGGGCCGGAGCTGGGCCCGGGCGGCAGTGGCGCCCCGAACATCGGGGTGAACAGCACGATGTCGTTGGCGCCGGTACAGAGCGAGTTCTGACGCGACTCACTGGTCGGCGTGAAGCCGGTCACGCCGCAGTCCTCGGCGCTGCCGGGCAGCCGGTTGATGCCGAGGATCCGGATCGAGCTGCCGCCCGAACGGAGCGTCGCGAGCGAGCTCAGGTTCTCGATCTGAGCCGGACGGTGGCCGTCGAGGAC
Source organism: Solirubrobacteraceae bacterium (assembly GCA_035603155.1). Classification (GTDB taxonomy): domain Bacteria; phylum Actinomycetota; class Thermoleophilia; order Solirubrobacterales; family Solirubrobacteraceae; genus Palsa-465. Next base: position 3,055 of record DATNKY010000457.1, on the reverse strand, counting down.
GAGCGCGGCGCGGTCGCCATTGGCCAGCGACTCGATCTGCCCGTTATAGGCGCTGATGCCGGTGTTGACACCGTTGACGGCCGCGAGTGGCGCGTCGATCGTGAAGAAGCCGCCGTTGGTCGCCGCCACCGAGTCCAGCTCGGCCGAGGCGGCGGGCGCCGTCTGCTTGCTGGCGATCGCGTTGCCGTGAAAGGCGATCACCTGCCCGGCGAACCGGTGCGGGTCGACGATCGCGACGTGCAGGAGCTCGGCGTCGGGACCGGGCTGGGGGTCGAAGCCGGTCCACTCGACGATCGGGGCAAACCCGTCGGCTGTCAGCGTCGCGGCCAGCGCGTTGGCGTCGGCCTGCGTCGAGAACTGGCCCACACGGACCCGTACGGCCATTACGCCGCGCGGATCGTCGGCATACCGCGGCCACGGCAGCACGGTCTGCGTCGGCGCAAAACCATCGGCGGTCAGCGTCGCCTCGGTCTGCTCGGCCCACGCGAAGCTGCCCGCCTCGGCCACCTCGGCGCTCCCGTCGAACGGGCTGCGCGTTGGCGCCTGGATCGTCACCGTCCAGTCGGGGTGGGCGTTGGGGTTCGAGTAGACGCCGCTCAGCAGCGTCACGCCGCGCGTCGGCGAAGTAGAACTCCAGTGGATCTGGTGCACGAACGCGGTCGAATCGCCACTCTGCTGCGCCTCGGCCGAGCTAGGTCCGTGCTGGCGGGCCTGCGCCGCGGTCGCGCCGACGAGCATCACCGCGGCCACCGCGGCCACCGCGGCCACCGCGGACGTCCGCACCACGGCGCGTTGCCCTGCCCTCAAACTCGTCTTCAACACCAATCGTCCTCGCAAGTCAGCCTCCCGTGGGCTCGCTGTTGGGTTCTTCGCGCGCCACGTTAGGTCGCCCGGACGCCAGCATGTGAACCCGCCGTGACGCCCCCGTGGCGATCCCGGGAACCGGGGCCGTGCCGGCCCTCAATTGGTTGCGGCGCCGTGGAGCTAGGCGCCCGACGGCGTGCCGCCCGGCGGCCACGCCGTGCCGACACCGACGACCCTGATCCAGACGCGCCGCCCCCGCTCGACCTCGACCTCGCCCGATACTCGGGCGAGCAGGGCTTCATCCTGGCCGGCGAGCCGCACGCGCGCGAGCGCGTCATGTCCGTAGTACTCGACCTCGACGACCTCCCCGACGGCCGCCTCGCCCGGGTCCTCGAAATGCATCTCGAGCTGCTCGGGTCTGAGCAGCAGCCGCGATGCGCCGTCCGGGGGCTCGGACCCGTTCCGCCGAACCGGGACGAGGCCGAGCGCGCATCGGGCGTAACCGGAGCTCGTGTTCGCCTCGAGCACGTTGACTTCGCCGATCGAGGTGGCTGTGTCGATCGTCGGCGGCTCGCGATACAGCTGCCGGGGTTCGGCGGCCGCGATCACGCGCCCTCGATCGAGCAGCGCCACCTGACCCGCCAGCGACAGGGCCTCCTCCTGGTCGTGCGTGACCAGAATCGTGGTCGCGCGGGTCTCGCCGAGGATTCTGGCGACGTCGCGCCGCAGCTCGTTTCGCAGCGTGGCATCGAGTGCCGCGAACGGCTCGTCGAGCAGCACCACGTTGGGACGGATCGCCAGTGCCCGCGCGAGCGCGACCCGTTGCTGCTGACCGCCCGAGAGCTGGTGGGGATAGCGCTTGCGAAGATCGTTCAGTCCCACGAGCTCGAGCAGATCGCCGATTTCGCCACGCTCGCCGCGGGCCAGGCCGAAGGCGACGTTTCCGGCCACCGTGAGATGCGGGAACAGAGCGCCCTCCTGCGGCACGTAACCGACCCCGCGGCGTTGGGGAGGGACGGTCCTGAGACCGTCGTCGACGACCTCGCCGCCGATCGACAGGGAGCCGCGATCGAGCCGCTCGAAGCCCGCGATCAGACGCAAAAGGGTCGTCTTGCCGCTCCCGGAGGCGCCGAGCACGGCGGTGATCGAGCCGGATGCTGCCGTCAGGTCCACGCCCGTCAGCACCGCCGTGTCGCCGAAGCTCTTGGCGGCCGATCGGAGTTCGATTGTGCTCATCTCGTTGGTCGAGTATGCCGCTCTGAGTCGAACCACAGTCCGAGCAGTGCGCCGGGCACGAGCGCCAGCGCGACCATCACCAGGGCGTATGGCGCCGCCGCCCCGTAGGCGACGTTCTGCTGGAAGGCCCAGAACTGCGTCGCGAGCGTCTCGACGCCGATCGGCGCCAGCACCAGCGTCGCCGTCAGCTCCGTGACGGCCGTCAGGAACACGAGGCAGAAGCCGGCGACCAGACCCGGCGCGAGCAGCGGCAAGGTGACCCTCACGAACACGCTCACGGGGCCGCGACCAAGCGAGCGCGCGACATCCGTCAGCCGCGGCGGCAGCGAGGCCGCCGACGTCTTGACGCAGACGAGCGCTAGGGGGAAGTTCAGGATCGCGTACGCGACGATCAGCAGAAAGCCCGTCTGATAGAGGCCGTACGCGTATCTCGTCGCGAAGAACACCAGGCTCAGCGCGATCACAACCCCGGGGAGCGCCCTGGTGACGTAGGTGCTGCGCTCGAGCGTCACTCGGACCGCGCTCGAGCGGCGGACGGTCATCATCGCGACCGGGACCGCCAGCACGACCGCGATCGCGGCGCCCCAGGCGCTGTAGCTCAGCGTCGTCCACGTCGCGTTGGCGAGCGTCGCGGTCGCCGGCAGCGTCGTGTGCTGGCTGCTCGTCATCCAGTAGACGATCGTCACGATCGGCACGCCGGTCCCGAGCGCGACCAGCCCTCCCAGCCCGAGCAGCGTCGGAAGCGCCATCCGCCCGAGGGGCATGCGGGTGAGCGAACGGCGCGGTGCGCTGCGGGAGATCATGCGCCGCGGGACCAGGCCGTCGATCAGCAGCACGAGCAACCCCAGTAGCACGAGCGGGATCGAGAGCGCGCCGGCCGCCTGGGAGTCGAACTGGAACTCGGTGAAGATCTCGGTCGTGAACGTCTGATAACGGAGGATCTCGAACGCCCCGTACTCGGACAGCGTGGTCAGGATGACCAGCACGGCGCCGCCGAGGACCGCGGTTCGCAGGA
>DATNKY010000451.1:0-8349 GCA_035603155.1 Solirubrobacteraceae bacterium | reverse complement strand
GCCTCACCAAGTTCGGGATCGGCGCATTTTCGGAGTCACTGCGCCAGGAACTGATCGGCCAGCGCGTGCGCGTCAGCCTGATCGAACCAGGCACCGTGGATACCGAGCTCGTAACCCACGTTCGGGACGACATCCGCGAGGCCGCCCAGAGCACGCTCGACTCGATCCAGCCGCTACGCCCGGAGGACATCGCTGACGCCGTCAACTACATCGTGGGCCGCGATCGCCGGGTTGCTGTCAACGAGATGCTGGTCCGCGCCGCAGAGCAGACCTGGTGAGCCCTCAGTGACCTACTGCCGATGAACAAGCTGGTCAGCTGATCCGGACGGGTGTGCCGTCACCCACGTCGCCGGCGAGCGAGTCGATCGCGCCGTTGTCGATCCTGATGCAGCCGTGCGAACGAGCGGTTCCGAGCGGGTCGAGCAGGCTGGCGCCGCCCCGTCCGTGGATCGCGAACCGTCCCGGCCCACCGTCAAACCTTCGCAGCACGTTCGAGAAGCCACTGAGCAGCACCGCCCAGCTGCCGAGGAAGGCGTTGGAATCGGCCTGCCGAACGCGCTGATAAACGGAGAAGAGCCCCGTTGGCGTGGGCGTCGACGGCTTGCCGACGACCGCGCGCCAGCTACGTATGACCCCGCCGCCACGGAGCAGCGTCACCCGCCGGCGCCCGAGTGAGATGTCGATGCGCCACGGCGTGCGCGTCAGCCTGACCAGGTTCGAGTCGATCCAGACCGATGACCCGTTCGGCCGGCGTGGCAGCAGCACCCGCAGCCAGGTCGTGCCGCCCAGGACGCGTGCATTGAGGACCAGCAGCGCCACCGGGCCGCCGTCGGCGCCGGTGCTGGTGGAAATTGTCAAGCGCAGCCGCCCGGCGCCGGGTGCCGACCAGGCGGGCGTCGCGGTGACGATGTGCGCGATCCACGCGGCACGCGCCGTCGGAGCGGCGGGGCCGGTTGACGACATGCTCGACGGGTTGGCCGATGAGGCGTTCGCCGCTGCAACCGTCGCCAGGACCGTCGCAAGCACAGCCATCGACGTGCCGATCACCAGGATCGCCCGGGCTGAGCGCACGGGCGGTCAGCCGGTGACCGCGGACGGCGGTACCGGCGGCAGCGCGCCGACCAGCTTCACAGTCGCGCGTACCCTTTGCTTGCGAACTCCGCTGGCGCTCACGGTCGCGGTATTGGTCAGCCTCCGCGGCCCGCTGACCATCGCGGCGCGCACACCGACCTTGAAGCGCCGTTGTTTGCCCTTCGCGAGCGAGGAGATCTTCCAACACGGGTTGCCATGGCTGAACGCCGCGCCGTGGACCGAGACGAATGTCATGCCCGACCCGAGCACGTCGCAGAGCTTGATCTGAGTCGCCGGGGCGGGGCCGAGCGAGCGCACCGCGATCGTGAACGAGAACTTCTGGCCCGGGTGGACGGTGCGCCTGCTCGGCGTCTTCGTGAGCCGTAGGGCCGCATGTCCAGGGTGGACGTCAGTGGCCACCCGGGACTCGTTGTTGGTCATGTTGGGGTCAGGCGTCGGCGAGACGACGGTGGCGGAGTTGCGCAGCTGGCCGCTCTTGCTCGGCCGACCGACGACTGTGATCTTGTTGTGCCCGCCGCTGGGGATCGAGGTCAGCTTGCAGGTGATCGGAGCGCCGTGCGTGCAGGAGGCGCCCGCCCCCTGGACCGAGACCAGCTTGAGGTCCGGCGACGACGTATCGGTGACCGTCGGAGTAGCCGCGGTGTCAGGGCCGTGGTTTGTCACCGTGATCGTGTAGGTGAGCGGCTCGCCGACGCGCGCGCTGGCGTGGTTCACCGTCTTGACGACCGCCAGGTCGGCGCTCTCGGGTGACGGACCTGGACCCGGGTTTGGTGGTGGAGCTTGAAGTGGCGTGATCGATGCGCTCGACTCCAGCAGCTGAGGCCTCGCGATCGGTTGATCCGCGGTCGCGGTGGCGGTGTTCTGCACCGTCGTCCCGGCGTCGGACGACGCAACGCGCGTGTCGACGGTCATCACGGCTGTCGCCCCGGCTCCGAGCGTCCCGAGGTGACACGTGACCGTCTGGCCCGACGCGCCGCAGCTACCCTGGCTCGCGGTCGACGAGATGAAGGACAGGCCGCTCGGAAGCGGATCGGTGATCGTCACGCCGGTCGCGGCACTGGGCCCGTGGTTGACGAGCGACAACGTGTACGTGACCGTGCCGCCCGCGGTCGGGGTCAGGTTTGATGCGACCTTGTTGAGGTCGAGGTCGACGAGCGGCTGAACGTCGACGGTCGTGCTGGCCTGATTGTTCGTCGTGTCCGGGTCGAATTCGTTACCCGTGACCGAGGCCAGGTTGCCGATCGCGGTGCCGGCGATCGCGGCCGTCGTCCGCGTCTTGATCGTCACCGACGCGCTGTCGCCGTTTGCGAGTGCGCCGATGTCGCAGCTTACGGTCCCGGCGTTGTTATTGCACCCGGGTGTTGCGTCGAGGAAGTCAAGGCCGGCCGGCAGCGAGTCCTGGATCGTCACGCCGGTCGCGTCGTTCGGACCCGCGTTGTGAGCCGTGAGCGTGTAGTCGACCTCGTCGTCGACATTCGGCGTCTCGGTCGAGGCGGTCTTGGTCAGCGACAGGTCGGTCTGCGGGTTGACGGTCACCGACGCGGCGTTGTTGTTGTCCGAGGGGTCGAGATCGGGGAGCTGGGGGAATGCTCCTGAGGCCGCCGAGGCGACGGTGCCCGTGTTCTCGATCACGCTGCCCGGGATCGTGCTGCCGGCGACGTCAACGATCTTGCCGACGAACGACGCTGTGACGATCTGGCTCTCGGCCACCGGGCCGAGAACGCAGGTCAAGGTGTCCGTCGCAGCCGCGAACGTGCAGTTGCTCGCCGTGGACACGAATTGGATCCCCGGCGGCAGCACGTCGGTCACCACCGCGCCCGTCGTACCGAGCCCTACTGGGCCGCCGTCGTTCTCGCCGACCGAGCTGCTGTTCGTGACCGTGAACGTGAATGTCACATCGTCACCGACGTTGGCCGTCTGCGGGTCCGCGCTCTTGGCGATCGACAGGTTGGCGACCTGCCCGACGCCTACCGTCGCGCTGGCCGAATTATCCGTGGGATCGGGATCCACGGTTGTGCTGGAGACCGTCGCGGTGTTGGTGGGGGCGGTGTTCGAGGCGGCTGCGCCCACGGTGACATGGAGGTTAATTGCAACCGTGTTTCCGGACGGGACGGTGCCGAGCGTGCAGGTAATCGTGCCTCCCGATCCCGCGCCCGGCGTGCACCCGGGTGCGGCGGCCGCGAGCGTCAACCCCGTCGGGAGCGTGTCGGTGACCGTGACCACATCCGCGGCGTCCGGTCCGTGGTTGGTCACTGTGAGGGCGTAGATGAAGGTGTTGCCGACGGCGAGCGGCGTCGTGACCGGGGTCGTGCCGTCGCTCTCCAGCGCCTGCTTGCTGATCGCGACATCGGCAACCGGACCGATCACCTGGCTGAAGGTGGCGGTGTTGTTGGTCTGGTCAGGATCGCCCGTGTTCGAGGTGACCGTCGCCGCGTCGGAGATCGCCTGGCCGGCGGTGCCGGCCGCGACGGTACCGATGATCGTGATCTGCGGGGGTGGGTTGGTCACCGGATCGGTGGGCGCGAGCGACGCGAGCATGCAGACGACCGTTCCGCCGGGGCCGCCCGGCAGCGTGCAGTCAAATCCGCTGCCGACGGCCGTCGCCGTGAACTGGCTCGGCAGGGAGTCGTTGACGACCACGCCGTCAGCGGTGTTGGGGCCGTCATTGGAGACGGTCAGCGTGTACGTCGTCGTCGCGCCCTGATCGGGATTCGCGTCGCCGCTCTTGGCGATCGCGAGGTCCGCGCTGGTGATCACGTTGATGCTCGCCGAAGCCGAGTTGTCGGAGTCGTCGGGATCCGGGGTCGTGCTCGACACGCTCGCGTTGTTCATCAGCGTCGACGCTCCGGCGGTGACGGTCGCGGTGATCGTGATCGTCGCGGACCCGTTATCGACGATCGTCCCCAACGAGCACGCGACCGTCGCGTCGCAGGTGCCCTGGCTTGGGTCGACCGAGACGTCGCTGAAGGACGAGAGGTCGATCGGATCGCTGACCGTCACGTTCTGAGCGGAGGACGGCCCCGAGTTGGCGATGTTGAGCGTGAACGTGACCGTCCCGCCGCTCTGGACGGTCGTCGGGTCGGCGGTCTTCGTGATCGAGACGTCCGCCAGACCGTTGGTTCCACCGCCGTCGCTCGCGCTGGCCGAATCCGAGCCTCCGCCGGACACGGTGGCGGTGTTGACGATCGTGGCCGGAGCCGGGTCGGCGACCGTCGCGTCGACCAGGATCGGCGGGTAAGCGTCACCCGTGGCGAGCGCATCGCCGCGGCTGCAGGTCAGCGTCAGCCCCGCGGTCTGGCAGGTCCAGCCGTCGCCGCCGGCATTTTGGATCGAGCTGAACGAGTCGGCCGGGAACGGATCGGTGACCGTCACCGTCGAACCATCGGTCGGCATGTTGCCGACGTTCGTCACCGACAGCGTGAAGGTCGTCGGCTCGCCGTCGATCAGGCTCCCGGCATGGGTCTTGGTGAGCGTCAGGCTCGGGGCCGCCACGGTGTTGACGACCTGCGGCGTCGTGTCGTTGAACGATGTCCCGAGTGTGGCCCCAGTGAAGGTCGCGTTCGCTTGGTTGAGGATCTGCTGCCCGGGTTGGTCGTCGGCGTTGATCGTGACGTCGAACGTGACGGTGTCGGTCTCTGGCGTCGTGCAAGGGCTGGTCGGACACGCGGCGATCGTGCCGCCGGTCGTCGCATTGCCACCGGCCCCGAGCCGGAAGACCACCTCCCCTGTGCCCGAGTTGAACTCGGCCGCGTCGTCTCCAAGTGCGTCGGTTGGGCTCGCCGGCGCCTGCGGCCCGGCCGTTATCTGAAGGCTGTTGGGGACGTACGTCGTCCCCGCTGGGATCGCGTCACGCATCACGAAGTTGCTCGCGGCGTCCGAGCCGGTGTTGGTGTAGGAGACCGTGTATCTGAGGTCGTCGCCTCGTTGATCCGGTCCGCCCGGGTGGGTCACGTTCGCCACCGTTTTGGTGCTCGTGATGTTCGGCGCAAAGAGATCGGTCGCGAACGTGACCACGGCCGGGAAGTACGTGTCTCCGCTCGTGGTCACGACGATGTTGGCCGAGTTAACGCTGTTCTTGAGGATGCCGTTCGCGTTGACAAGCATCGAGTCGTAGGCGAAGTTGTTCGAGTCGCTTGGATTGCGCGTGGTGACGTTCGTCCCGAGGTTCGTGATCGAACTGTCGAAGAAGTTGTTCGCCGGGCTGCCCGGGTCCGACAGCTTGGTGGTGTTGAGCGTCGCGCTGTCGCCGGTCAGCCCCGCGTCGCCCTCGTAGGCGACGAACCCCAAAGTTGTCCGCACGGGTCCCGAGGGCGGCGTCGTGAAGCCCGACACTGGGATCGTAATCGCCGGCGAACCTGACTGAACCGTGATCAGACCGTCGTCGACGGTCAGATTGCGGGGAGGCTGCGACGGATCCGCATAGGCGACGACCAGCGTCCACCCGGCGTAGCGATCGCCGCCGGTGCCGGCCTGGACGTTGCCGACCGCGTACGTGCCCGAACCCGCCGCCTGAACCATCGACGTGACATCGGCGAACGCCGTGTAGCGGGTGTTGGCGCTCGAGGAGACGACGAAGTCAGCCGGGTTGGCCGTATTCGCCGTGATGGTCGTGTAACCCGACGCCCCTGGAAGTTGCAGGCCGACGACGTTGGCGTTGCAGTTCGCATTGCCGATCAGTGGTGGCGCCGGACAGCCAGGCGCGGCATGCGGCGCGGGGGTAGGTTGGCCGGTGACCGCGCCGCCGGCACTCGTGTCCGCGCCCCAGTAAAGGCCCGCGAACAGGACCGTCGCCGTCGACGGAAGCGACAACGTCGCCGAGGAGGAGTCGAACGTCGCCACGCCGCCGACCGTGCCGGGCGCCGTATTGACGTACGCCATGTTGTAGCTGTTGTTGTCGAGCGGATTGCTGGTGCCGCTCGAGATCGCCGGCGTGTTGCGAGCGGCCGTACACCCCGATGCCGTCGCCTGGCAGACCATCAGCGTGTTGGCCGCGAACGTGATGTTGCCGTTGGTGTTGGCGCTGAACCGGGTCGACATCGCCCGATCGGCCAGCGCCGGCGCGGCACTCGCCAACACGCACACCACGAGCGTCAGCGGCGCCAGACAGAGAACGAGGGACCGAAGACGCAAGGGCGGCTACGTACGAGACCCTCGCGAGTGTGCTCCCACGGTCGGGCAAGATAGACGGTAGTGTCCGGCGCCGCAAACGGGAACCGACCCGTGGTCAGCCTGCTTACCGCCCTCGTGGCCGACGCCGGCGCCGCTGGAGCGCGTCCGTCATCGCTCAGCGGGTCTTGACGGCGAAGCCGGCCTTGGCGGCGGGTCCGGCTCCGGCGGAGTTGCGCGCGACCGCGACGAGCACGTAGCGACCGGGCGCGAGCTTGCGACCTCGCACGCGGCCCGTGAAGTGAAATCGGTTGCTCCCAGCGCGATCACCGTGCGTGAAGTCGCCGCGCTTGACAAGCCGGATGCAGTGCTTGCGTGAACGGTTGCGCTTGGTCGCCTTGACGCACGACCCGTCCTCGCGCCGTCCCGTTGTACGGCGCTTCACCGTGAATGTCGTGGTGGCCGTCGCCGTGTCGCTGTAGCTGACCGTCGCTCCGGTCCTGACCGACGTCACGGCCACGCCGTGCGACGCTGCCACAAACGAGGACGGGGAGACCTTGAGGCCGGAGATCTTCGGCGCCCGCGGGTGCGGCGTGGCCGACGAGGCGGTCGTAAAGGTCCGATCGGCGCCGAAGGCGACTCCGGCGGCGTTGTTCACCACGAGCCGGAAGTGGTAGAGAGTGTTCGCCGCAAGGCCCGAGATCGCGGACGCCAGCGGCACATTTGCGGCCGTCTTGCCGAGCTGATTCGGCGACGTGTCGGACCCGTACGCCGTGGTCGGCCCGAACTCGAAATGCGCACTCGCCGACACGATGTCGGGGTTCGAGGCGGTGCCGTTGAGGACCGCCGCACCCGGGCTGATCGCGCTCGCCGCCAGGGTCGTCGCTGCAGGCGTCGCAACCTCGAAGGCGCCGATGTCACAGGTGACGCCAGCGGGACGGATCACCCCCCGCGCGTCGGTGGTGGGGCAACCCGAGTTCGTGCCCGCGTCGATGGCCCGGCTGCCCGGCTTCAGTGCCATCGTGGCCACCGGTCCGCCGTTGTCGGACAGGGGACCGAGGAACGGGTCGATGTTGACCTGATCGCCGCCTGAATGGAAATTGCACTGATCGCGGCTGTCGAGGTTGTGACCGGCCGAGCGTGGTGTACCGGCGCAATTCTCAAAGCCGCTGCCGGACGTGCCGGCGCTGACGATCGTGTTCTTGACGACGGTGTTGGAGCCTCCGAGATCAGCATCGCCTCCGGTGGCGTCCGCCGAGCCGGTGGCCGTGTTGCCGGCCAGGGTCGCGTTCGTGAGCGTGACCACGGGGCTGTTGGATCCGAAGGACAGGCCGCCGGCCTCGACGATCCCACCGGCAGTCGACCGTGCGACGTTGTCGGTGAAGGTGACGTTTGCCGCCGACATCGCGGGCGCGTTTGTGAGCATGAACGCCCCGCCACCCGTGACGATACCGCCGCTGCTGCCGCCGCTGCCCGCCGAGGCATCGGCGACGTTGTCGTCGAAGGTGCTGGAGACAAGGCTCGTTGGGCCAGCGGCATCGACCTCGAGCCCGCCGCCGTCGCTGATCCCGCCAAGCGAGCCTGCGCCGCCGGTGGTGTCGGCGGTGTTGGCGCTGAACGTCGACCCTTCGATCGTCTGGGTGCCGCCCGTGTCGATCCCGCCTCCGTCTGCCGATCCGCCGGCTTTGTTGGGAGCGCCGATCGCGGTGGCATGGTTGTCCGTGATCTCGCTGTCCTGGACGACGAGCGTGCCCCCGCCCCCGTTGAACACGCCGCCGCCTTCCGCGATCCCACCGTTGCCACCGTTGCCGGCCGCGTCGGCGTCGGCGAGATTGCCCGCGATGACGTCGTCACTGAGCGTCAGCTTCGCCGCGTCGTTGAGGACGCCACCGCCGGTGACGACGCCCGCGGACGTCGGAGGATGACCGCCGGTGATCGTGACGCCGGTGATCGCGATCGCGTTGCCCGATCCGCTTGTGTGAAACACGCGCGTACTTGCGCCGGCGCTGCTGATGATCGTGGTCGCCGCGCCGGCGCCTGAGATCGTCAGGCTCTTGGTGATGGCCAGCTCGGCGCTGACGACCGTGTAGTTCCCTGCCGGCACCACGATTGTCCCGCCCGGCATCACGTCGAGGATTGCCTGTCGCAGGG
>DATNKY010000206.1:0-4124 GCA_035603155.1 Solirubrobacteraceae bacterium | reverse complement strand
CTGCGCACCGCTGAACGTGCCGTCGACGATGGCCGAGCACGCCTCGCAGCTGTATGCGCGCAACATCCAGGCGCTGCTCGGGCTGATGATCTCCGCGGAGGGGGCGATCGAACTCGACTTCGAGGACGAGGTGATCGCCGGCGCCTGCATCACGCGCAACAAGGAAATTGTTCACGAGGGCGCCAAGGCAGCCGCCGGCGCCGCGACCGCGGAGGACCAGCCTTGAGCGTCATCACCGACATCGCGATCCTCGTCCTCGCCGCGTTCGTGGGCTTCGAGGTCATCTCGAAGGTCCCGAACACGCTCCACACGCCGCTGATGTCAGGCACCAACGCGATCCACGGGATCGTGCTGTTGGGCGGGCTGCTGTTGATGCATTTGGCGACCGGCGTGCTCGAGCACGCGCTCCTGGTGATCGCGATCGCGTTCGGGACGATCAACATCGTCGGCGGCTTTCTCGTCACCGACCGGATGCTCGGGATGTTCAAGAGCAAACCCGATCTGCCATCGGGCGACGACGCCCCAAGCGAGGGCGACGAGCAGTGATCGCACCCGCGATCTTCCTGCAGAGCACGAACTTCATCGACGCGCTGTACATCGTCGCGTTCTCGATGTTCATCTACGGGATGAGCGGCCTGACGGGGCCGCGGACGGCGGTGCGCGGCAACAAGATCGCCGCGGTCGGGATGGCGATCGCGATCGTCGCGACGCTGCTGACGCCGCACGTGCTGTCGGGCTCGTCGACGCCGTGGCTGATCGCGCTCGGACTCGTGATCGGGACCGCGATCGGCGCCCCGGCGGCGCTCAACGTGCGGATGACGGCGATGCCGCAAATGGTCGCGCTGTTCAACGGCGTCGGCGGCGGCGCCGTGGCGCTGATCGCGTGGATCGAGTACCGCCACCAGTTCAGCAGCGGGGGCACGGAATGGGCGCTGAGGGTCGAGATCCCGTCGCTGTTCGCGGCGATCGTCGGATCGATTTCGTTCTGGGGCTCGAACATTGCGTTCGGCAAGCTGCAGGAGATCTTGCCGGGCCGGCCGATCAAGCTCCCGGGTCAGAGCATCATCAACGGCGCGCTGTTCGCGATCTGCGTGATCGTCGCGGTCGTGCTGGCGGCGGGCACGCACTCGCAGGGGCTGTTCATCGTCGGGATCCTGGTCGCGGCCGGCGTGCTGGGCAACATGATCGTGCTGCCGATCGGGGGCGCCGACATGCCGGTCGTGATCTCGCTCCTGAACGCGTTCACCGGCCTGTCGGCCGCCGCGACGGGCATCGCGCTGAACAACACGGCAATGATCGTCGCCGGGATGATCGTCGGCGCCTCGGGCACGATTCTCACCAACCTGATGGCCAAGGCGATGAACCGCTCGGTGCCTGCGATCATCGCGGGAGGATTCGGAGGCGCGATCGCCGCACCCGCGAGCGACGCCGGGGAGGCCGGTGGGACCGTGCGCGCGACGTCAGCCCAGGACGTCGCGATCCAGCTCTCCTATGCGCGTCAGGTCGTGATCGCCCCCGGGTACGGGATGGCGGTCGCCCAGGCGCAGCACGCGGTTCGCGAGCTGGAGCGGGCGCTCGAGGCCAAGGGGGTCGTGGTCAAGTACGCGATCCATCCCGTCGCCGGCCGGATGCCGGGCCACATGAACGTCCTGCTGGCCGAGGCCGACGTCCCGTATGACCTGCTCAGGGAGATGGATGACATCAACCCGGAGTTCGGTCGCACCGATGTGACACTCGTGATCGGTGCCAACGATGTGACCAATCCGGCGGCCAAGAACGAGCCCGGCAGCCCGATCTACGGGATGCCGATCCTCGAGGTCGATAAATCGGGCTCGGTGATCGTGCTCAAGCGCTCGATGGCGTCGGGCTTCGCGGGGATCGACAACCCGCTCTTTTACGATCCCAAGACATCGATGCTGTTCGGTGACGCAAAGGCATCGGTGAGCGAGGTCACGGCCGAAGTGCAGGCTCTGTAGTTAGAGTCGCGTCGCACAATCGATCAATCGAGGGCCGACAATGGATCCCAACCGTTTGACCGCGATACCGATCTTCTCTGACCTCTCGCCTGACGAGGCGAAGCGGCTGGCGGCGTTCGCGACCGAGACCAGCGCCGCCGAGGGCCAGATCCTGATGAAGGAGGGCGACTACTCGGTCGAGCTGATCGCGATCGAGGAGGGCACCGCCGACGTGATCAAGGGCGGTCACAAGGTCGCCTCGCTGAAGGCCGGTGACCTGATCGGCGAGATGGGACTGCTCGAACACGAGCCCCGCAACGCCGACGTGATCGCGAGCTCGCCGATGCGGTTGCTCAAGCTCACGCATTGGGAGGTCCGGCGAATGTCGCATGGGACCGTGGACCGGATCAAGGCGCTGATCGATGAACGGCGGAACTCCGGCGTCGCCGACCCGGGCTACACGCCCGATTAGCGCCGCCGACGGCGGTTGATCGCCAATCGGTGCGCCGGCCTGCGACCGGCTCTGGCGCCCGCGCCGGTGCGGCTATCGTGAGCCGCGATGGTGAACCGCGACCGCGCGCTCGAGACGCTCGCCTCCGAGCAGTTCGACATCGTGGTGATCGGTGGCGGCATCACCGGCGCCGGTGTGGCGCTCGATGCGTCCTCGCGGGGTTACAGCGTTGCGCTCGTCGAGCAGGCCGACTTCGGATCGGGGACCAGCAGCCGCTCGTCGAAGCTCGTCCACGGCGGCCTGCGCTACCTGCAGAACTTCGACCTCGGGCTGGTCCGCGAGGCGCTGCTCGAACGCCAGTTGATGGTCAAGCTCGCGCCACACCTGGTGCGGCCGCTGCAGATGGTCGTTCCGGCGTTCGACGGCGCCCGGCCTGATCGCCTGACCGGGATCGGCCTCAACATGTACGACGTGATGGCGGCGCCGCCGTTACGAGGTCGCCGTGGTCGCCGCGGACCGTCCGAGCATGGCGACGCCGACTGGAGCCCGGCGAGGCACCGCGTGATCTCGGGCGACGAGGTCGTCGAGTTGCTACCAGCGCTGGCGCGTCGCCGGCCGACCGGCGGGTACCTGTTCTACGACTGCCAGACCGACGACGCGCGGCTGGTGCTGACGGTCCTCAGCGAGGCCGAGCGGTTCGGCGCGATCTGCGCCAACCGCCTCCAGGTGACGGAGCTGACGCGCGACGACAAGCCCGCCGGCGTGACCGTTCGCGACCACGAGAGCAAAGCCACATTCGCCGTCCGCGCCGACAACGTGATCAACGCGACCGGCGTCTGGGCTGACCGGATCCGCCCCGAGGAGCTCTACTCCGAGGCCGAGGTCCCGAAGATCGCACCGAGCCGCGGCACCCACATCACGCTATCCGACGACGACCTGCCGCTCGTCGGCGGCGCGATCGTGCCGGTCGGCGACGGACGCTCGATCTTCGCGCTGCCGTGGCTCGGGCGCAGCCTGATCGGCACCACCGACAAGAACTACGACGGGGACATCGCCCACGTCCAACCGTCGGTCGACGATGTCGACTACCTGCTGGACGCGGTCAACGACTTCTTCGGCGTCGAGCTCGGCCACCGCGACGTGACGGGCGCCTACGCCGGTGTCCGTCCGCTGATCTCGAGCGGTGACAACCGCAAGTCGGTCGATATCTCGCGCAAGGCCGAGCTGTATGAGACCTCGAGCGGGATGATCACGATCACCGGCGGCAAGCTGACCACCTGGCGCAGGATGGCCAAGCTGGCCGTCGATCGGCTCGTCGAGCGCGATGGCCGCCAGGCGCGATGTCGCACCCAGGAGATTCCGCTCGGAGCGCCGATCGAGCCCTCCGAGCTGCACCGCGTCGAAGGTGTCGCTGACGATTCCTACAGTCTGCTCGCGGGGCGCTACGGCTACGTCGCCGAGCGCGTGCTGGACATCGCCGCGACCCGGGGCGAACTCGCCCAGGAGATCGTCCCGGGGCTCCCGGACCTGCTCGCCGAGGCGCCATTCGCCGCCCGCAACGATCAGGCTCGCAGCGTTGGGGACGTGCTGCTGCGACGGACGCGGCTCGGGGTGCTCGCCGCGCGGGAGCTGTGCGCGCCCGATCGCGCGGTCGTGCAGCGAGTGGCTCGCGCGATGGCACCGGAGCTCGGCTGGGACGAGCGGCGGGTTTCCGATGA
>DATNKY010000350.1:0-2017 GCA_035603155.1 Solirubrobacteraceae bacterium | reverse complement strand
CACCGACGGGGTGATCGACGCGCTCGGGGCGGAGGAGCGGTTCGGCTCCGCGCGGCTCAAGCGACTCCTGGCCGAGCACGCGGGCGAAGCGCCCGAGGGGCTGCTGCGCGCGCTCGCCGCCGGGCTCGACCGCTTCCAGGTCGGCCCCCAGGCCGATGACACCGCGGCGCTCGCGCTTCGGCCAACGCCCGTTGCGGCCGGCGCCGGCGCGCAGGCATCGCATCCAACCCACGGGTCTCGTACCCTTCCGGTGACTTGAGAGAAGGCGGCGCAGTGGGTCCTCCGCCCAGCTTCCATATCGAAACGCTCGAGAACCCATTCGGGATCACGATCAAGCTCGCGGGAGAGCTCGATAGCGCGACGTGCGCGGCGCTGCTCGACCGCTTCGAGCAGACATTGCCGGCGTTACACGGTCGCGAGCTCGTGATCGACCTCGACGACGTGTCGTTCATCGACTCGTCGGGGATGCGAGCGATCATCGTGATCGAGCGGCGCTCGAGCGAGGAGCGAATCGCATTGGCGCTCGCGCCGCCGCCGGCGCCGGTCACCGAACTGCTACAGATCACCGGGATCGCCGACCGCGTGCCGCTGGCGCCGCGGCCGGACTACGCGCCGCCGTCGGAGCCGTTCCTCGAGCGAGTCGAGATCGCGCTCACCCGCGACGCCGATGCGCCGGCGCGGGCGCGCGCCGAGCTGCGCCAGGCGATCGCCGGGCGGCTGTCGGACCCCGACGGCGCCACCGCGACGTTGCTGACCTCCGAGCTCGTCACGAACGCCGTGATCCATCCCGGGCAGGGGGTCGACGGCGACGTCGGGCTGCGGATCACCGCCTACGGCGACCGCATCCGCGTCGAGGTCACCGACGCGGGGTCGGGCTTTGACCCGGCGAGCCCTCGGCCGGCGAAGCCACCTGAGGCCGGGGGCCACGGCCTGGTCGTGGTCGACGGGCTGTCGAGCCGCTGGGGAATCGCGCGTCGCGTCGTCGACGGCGTCGACGTGTTCTGTGTGTGGTTCGAGCTCGACGCCGGGCCCGCGCTTGAAGACGCCGGTGCTGAGGTCGGGATCGAGGTCGGGGGCGCCGGCTCAGAGCGGGCCGGCGCCGCGCAGGGCTAAGGGCCGCGACTGAAGTCGCGGGCCCTTAGTTCTCGACGCCGAGCCGATCCCAGCAGTACAGCTCGAGGCACTCCTTGGCGAGCTCGACACATCGCGCCTCGGACAGCCACGGGAGCACCGTGTCGAACGCTTGATCCTCGCCCACACCCGCCTCGAACGCCTCCTCGCCCCGGAATCCGGCGGCGATCTTCAGCGCCTCGCGCCGGTTGTCCCCGAGCGAGGGGAACACGTTGACGAGGAACTCCCGGTTGGGCAGCGGATGTCCCACCTCGAGCGACGCATGCCACGCCGCCAGCAGCGACAGATCGTGCTCGTCGAGGTCGGCAAGCGCCTTTGCGTAGTGCGATTCGAGCTCGGACTCGGGGATCTCGTCCACCCACGCCCGAACGACCTCGCCGAGGATCTGGCGACGCGCCTCGCGACCCACCGACTCGGCGATCACGCGGATGGCGTCCTGAGGTTCGATGAAGCAGAGTGACATTGCGTCTCCGTTACGGGGATCCGAACGCCGCAGACGGTAGGCGGTCGACCGGACGTAACGGCTGACGCGGCAGGGCTGGCGCCTTCCCCGCGCCCCCGGTCCCCGGGACGGAGCTACTGGACTTTGACGGTGACCGTCGGCGAGTTCGAGCGGTCGTTGCGAGTGTCGCCCTGCAGCACCGCGCGGAGCTTGACCGCGCCGGCCTGGGTGAATCGATGCGACATCGTGTATGTCGACGCGTGTCCGAGCCGCGGCCGCGCGATCACGGCCCAGGAGGCGCCCCGGCTCTGCTCGATCAGAACGACCTGACCGGCGTGGGACGGGGTCACGCGCCCCTTCAGCGCCAGGGGCCTCCCGGCCGCGACCGACCGCGACGAAGGCGACAGGCGGACGAGCGCGTTGACGGTCTGGCTCACCGTCGGG
>DATNKY010000297.1:0-3703 GCA_035603155.1 Solirubrobacteraceae bacterium | reverse complement strand
GGGCGCGCTCGTGCCGCCGGACCTTGACCGCGTCCCAACCAGGGGCTGGGCTGACCCCGTCGAGCACGCGCGGATGCTCCACGACGACCGCCGGACGAATGACTACATCGCCGCGCTGCGCGACGCGGTGCGACCAGATGACATCGTGCTCGACATCGGGACCGGCAGCGGGGTCCTCGCGATCGCCGCCGCTCGGGCGGGTGCCCGTCACGTCTACGCCGTCGAGGCCAGCGATATCGCCGATGTCGCCGAGCGAGTGTTCGACTGCAACGGCGTACAGGACCGAGTGACTCTCATCCGCGGGTGGTCCAGGAACGTCGAATTGCCTCAACTGGCGGACGTCTTGGTGGCGGAGGTGATCGGTAACGAACCCTTTGAAGAGGAGATCCTCGAGACCACGCTCGACGCCCGGCGCCGCCTGCTGAAACCCGGCGCGCGGTTGATTCCGCACGCCCTCGAGCTGCTCGCTCGTCCGCTGTGGATCCCCGATGCGGAGGCGAGGCAGCGCGCGATCGGCTGCGAGGCGATCGAACGCTGGCGGCAGCTCTATGGGATCGAGTTCCAGCCGCTGCTCGACGCGGCCTTCCCAGCTCCGGTGAACAACCCCACCGAAGCCGAGGTCCTTGCCGGCTGGACGCCGGTGGGTCCGCCGGTCTCGCTCTCGACTGTGGACCTCGGAAGCTTCGAGCGACCCACCGTCGACGCGTCCGCCGAGCTTGGGGTCGCGCCGACCGCATCTGTCAACGCAATCGCCGTGACGTTTCGCGCGCATCTGCACGGGAGCATCGTTCACGCGCTCGACCCCTGGAGATGGCCGTCCTCAAGCTGGGCGACATCGGTCTGGGTGCTTGCCGATGCACTACGTGTCGGCCCGGGCGAGACGTTGCGAGTCCGGTACAGCCGCCGCGTACCCGGCCAGGCCGACGGATTGACCTGCGACGTGTCCCCCGTTTTGGGTGATGCCGAGGCAGTCTCGCAGCGGCACAATATCGGTGGCCCGGTGCTCGCAAAGTCACCGGAGCCCTAATGTCAGCATCGTCCAAGATCAGGAGGACGCAATGGGATTCGTACGTCGACGCGCTCGCCGGCGGACAGCGCTGTTGGTTGGCGGAGCGGCCTACGCGGCGGGCAGGCACACGGGTGGTGGACAGGGCTCCGAAGATGAGGGATACGACCAGCCGCCGCCGGAGGCAGCGCCCGCGCCCGCCGAGGCGAGCCCGAGCCTTGACTACGACGAGCTTGACCGCCTCGGACAGCTGCACGCCAACGGCACCTTGACCGACGAGGAGTTCGCGGAGGCCAAGGCGAAGATCCTCGGAACGTGACCGATGCGACCGCCGCGCCGCGGTCGCATGGGGACGACTGTCCGGGCGGTCTGCCCGAACTCGTCGTCGAGGACTCGCCCGCCGCGGCCGATGTGGCGCTGCTCGAAGAGCAGGTTGCCGCGGCCGCGATCGCCGCTTCCGGCTTGAGGGAGGAGCAGGAGTTCGGCATCTTCGCTCGGGGCGACGACGGTCGCGTCGTGGCAGGCATCACCGCCGTCGTTTGGGGCGGGTGCTGCGAGCTGCAGGCAATGTGGGTCGAGGAGTCGCTTCGCAATCGTGGCCTCGCGCGCGCACTTGTCGCCGGCGCGGAAGCCGAGGCGGGCCGCAGAGGCTGCGATCTCGTCATGTTGCACGCTTACGATCTGCTCGTTCGAGGGTTCTACGAGCGGCTCGGATACGAGACGGTCGGGGTGATCGAGAACTGTCCCGCGGGAAGCGCTGCTCGCTGGTACCGCAAGGCCTGTCCCTGACCCGCGGCGAATCACTACCGGCCACAGCGTGGACGAAGTTCTGTTCTCCGGCCAAGACCCGCTCCCCGGACTGGTCAGCCAAGCCGGCACCTGGTCGCTCGCCGCGTTGGCGTGGCTGATCGTGTTCAAGGGCCCGGCATATGGCCTGTCACTCGGGAGCTTCCGCGGCGGCCCGAAGTTCCCGGCTCTGTTCCTCGGGGTTGCCGCCGGGATCATGGCCTCGCATCTCCCGGGCTTTCCGCAATCGGCCGCCGTGCCCGTACGGATCGGCGCCGCGATCGTCGCCGTGCTCAGGCTGCCGCTGTCAGCGGTCGTGCTCGCGACGCTGCTGACATCGCACGCCGGGCCCAAAGTCGAGCCGCTGATCATCGTCGGCGTGGTGGTCGCATATGTCCTGACGCTCGTCATGACACGCCCGCCGGCGCCGGCGCCGGCCTCGGCGCCCGACCCCGCGCCAACCGTGCAACAGCTTCCAAGCGAGTGACTCAAGCTTTGGGCCGAGAGCGACGCGGTTGAAACGTGACACTCCTACCACTTGATTCGCTCGGGCTGATGCGTTGTCTCGAGGATCGCCCAGACGATGCGCGGATGCTGTCGGCAACTGATCGGAATCCAAGCGGGTCATCACACAAGGAGCGCAAGACATGAGTACCACGCGTGAAACAACGGCCGGCGCCACACACGGGGCACCGCCCGCGTCCGGAGGCAACGGCGAGGTCCCCCACCTCTCGGTGGGCGAGCGTGTAGCGCGAGGCAAGGGCGAGCGCGCCGAGGTGCCGCGGAGTGTGCATGGCGAATGGGCGGCAGCGTCGGCTCGTCGCGACCCGGTCGAGCTCTTGGAAGAGCAGGCTGCCTCGCGCGTGCCGGAGTTGGTGCCGATCCGCTACGGGCGGATGCTCGTGTCGCCGTTTACGTTCTATCGCGGTGCCGCATACCTGATGGCCGCGGACCTTGCGGGCTCGCAGAGAACCGGTCTTCACGTGCAGCTGTGCGGTGATGCGCATCTGTCGAACTTCGGTGCGTTCGCCGCGCCAGATCGCCGGATCGTGTTCGACATCAATGATTTTGACGAGACGCTGCCGGGGCCGTTTGAGTGGGATCTCAAGCGTCTGGTCGCCAGCTTCGCGGTCGCCGGACGCGACCTCGGGTTTCGCGCCGGCCATCGCCGCGCCGCGAACTTGACCGTGACGCGGACATATCGCGAGGCGATGCGGGACCTTGCGTCGATGAAGACGCTCGATGTGTGGTACTCGCGGGTCGATGCCCAGGCGCTGATCGAGCGGGTTCAGTCCGCGGTGAGCGCCAAGCGCCGCAAGCTGATGGAGAAAAACGCCGCCAAGACACGCACGAAGGACAGCCTGCGAGCGTTTAGCAAGCTCACGGCGGCCGTCGACGGTGAGCCACGTATCGTCGGCGACCCGCCGCTGATCGTGCCGATCGAGGACCTCGCCGGCGGCGCGGATGTAGCCGAGTTCGCGCAAGGGGTGATCCGTGCCTATCGGCGCACGTTGCAGGGCGATCGCAAGCGTCTGCTGCAACGCTTTCGATACGTCCACGCCGCGCGCAAGGTTGTCGGTGTCGGCAGCGTCGGCACGCGCGCATGGATCATTCTGATGCTCGGCCGCGACAACGAGGATCCGTTGTTCCTGCAGCTCAAGGAAGCAGAAGCCTCGGTGCTGGAGCCGTTTTTGGGTAATAGCCGGTACGCCAACCACGGCCAGCGCGTCGTCGAGGGCCAGCGGCTGATGCAGGCAGCCAGCGACGTCATGCTCGGCTGGGAGCGGATCACCAGTCCTGACGGCGCCAAGCTCGACTTCTACATGCGCCAGCTCTGGGATAACAAGGGCTCGGCGATCATCGAGGGGATGAAACCGTACGAGCTCGCCGGGTACGCCGAGATCTGCGGCC
>DATNKY010000395.1:0-6220 GCA_035603155.1 Solirubrobacteraceae bacterium | reverse complement strand
GACGGTGACCGACGGCGTGCAGGGCGGCGACGGCTCGATCTCGATCACGTTCGACGACACGGTGCCCCCGGCCGCGAGTCCGGTTGCGCAGCCGGCGGCGAACGCCAACGGCTGGAGCAACAGCGACGTGACCGTCGACTGGAACTGGGCAGACCCGTTTTCGACGATCGATCCCAACAACTGCCCCGCCCAGAGCACCTCGAGCGGCGAGGGGACGATGACGCTCACGGCAAGCTGCACGGATGAGGTGGGGAACGTCGGGACCGCGAGCTTCACGGTGAAGGTCGATAAGACGGCTCCGGCGGTGGCGCTGCGAGCGCCCGCCGACGGTGCCACGTACGCCATCGGCCAGTCGGTCGCCGCCGCTTATTCGTGCAACGACAACCCGGATGGATCGGGGTTGGCGGTCTGCGCCGGCCCGGTCGACCCCGGCATCGCGATCGATACCACCACCTCCGGCCTGCATACGTTCACCGTCGACGCAGCCGATCTCGCCGGCAACACCACCGCCGCGACCGCGACCTACACCGTGGCCGGCTTGCCGCGTGCGGCGCTCGGCTCGCCCTTCGACGGGGCCCAGTACACCCAAGGGCAGACCGTGACGGCAAGCTACCTCTGCGCCGAGGGAGTCGACGGCCCGGGGATCTCGTCGTGCACGGGAACGCTGCCCAACGGTTCGCAGATAGACACCTCGACCGTAGGCGTGCACAAATTCACGGTCACCGCCACCTCGACGGACGGCCTCCAGAGCACCAGCACAGCCACCTACACGGTCGTCGCGCCGCCCGGTGGGTCGCCGGGCGGGGGCGGATCGGGCGGATCGGGCGGATCGGGCGCGGCGCCTGACAACCACTTCAGCGTGTCGCACATCCGGGTCAAGCGCGACGGGAATACCAGCTTCCAGGTCAAGGTCCCGGGGCCCGGAAGCATCGACGTGCTCGAGACCGCGTGGCACAACAACCTCGCCGCCACCGCGGTAGCGCCGCAGTCAACGCGTCGGCAGTTCGTCTACGCGCGAGCGCACCACGCCGCCGCGACGGCCGGGACGGTCCGGATCACACTCAAGCCCAACGCGCGTGACAGGCGGCTCCTGCGCCGGCACAGCCGGCACAAATACAAGGTGACGCTCCGGCTGTCGGTCACCTACACGCCGAGCTCGGGTACATCCCGCACCCGCGGCTTCAAGGGTTTGCACCTCCCCAAATCTCGATAGGTAGAGTCCGGCGGCGTCACCGGACCCGACCGCGAGATTGAGAGCATGAACGCGCGCGAATGGCTGGCCGCCTACGCCGACAAGCTGGGCGTCCCGCCACCCACCAAGGACGAGCTCAAGGCGGTTCTCGATCTCGCCGGCGAGGCCGCGCACTCGTCCGAGCGGATCGCCGCTCCCGTCGCCTGCTGGCTGGCGGCCCGCGCAGGGGTCGGCCTCGAGCAGGCGATGACGCTCGCCAAGGAGGTGGACGGCGACGACGACCGAGCGTGACCACGAGATCGCGCTCTACGGCGCGACCGGCTTCACCGGCGCGCTGACGGCGAATTACCTGGCTCGCGCCGCGCCGGGGCTGCGCTGGGCGCTCGCCGGCCGCAACCCGACCAAGCTCGAAGCGGCGCGCGCCGGCTTGGCGGAGATCGACCCGGCGCTCGCCGAAATGCCGCTGATCAGGGCCGAGGCCGGTGACCGGCTGTCGATGCGCGCGCTGGCCGAATCGAGCAAGGTCGTGATCAGCACCGTCGGTCCTTACAGTCACTACGGGGAGCCGATCGTCGCCGCGTGCGCCGCCGCCGGTACCGACTATGTCGATCTGACCGGCGAGCCCGAGTTCGTCGACCGGATGTGGATCCGCTACCACGCGGAGGCCGAGCGGACCGGCGCCCGGCTCGTGCACTCCTGCGGCTTTGACTCGATCCCGTATGACCTCGGCGTTCTGTTCACGGTCGACCAGATGCCCGAGAGTGTCCCGTTGAAGATTCAGGGCTTCGTCCGCACCAACGGCAAGATCTCAGGGGGCACGTTTCATTCGGGGGTCCACATCCTCAGCCGCGTCCGGCAGGCAGCCCAGGTGGCGCGCGAGCGCCGCGAGCTCGAGGCCGATCCGCCCGGTCGCCAGATCCACGGGCCGCTCGGGCGCCCCCACGACGTGCCGACGGTCGGTGGCTGGGTGGTCCCGCTCCCGTCGATCGACCCGCAAAACGTGCTGAGCTCGGCGCGCAAGCTGGACCGTTACGGGCCCGATTTCACGTACGAGCACTACCTGGTCGTCAAGCGCGCTGTGCTGGTCGGCGCCTTTACCGTGGGAGCCGGGCTCGGGGTCGCGCTCACCCAGCTTGCCCCGACTCGTGACCTGCTGCTGAAGTTGATGGACCCCGGGGACGGGCCGAGCGCCGAGCAGCGCGCCAAGGGGTCGTTCAACATCCGGTTTCACGCCGAGGGCGGCGGCGAACGGCTCGCGACGGAGGTCTCGGGCGGCGATCCGGGCTACAGCGAGACGGCGAAGATGCTCGGCGAGTCGGCGCTGTGCCTCGCGCACGACGAGCTGCCCGAGCGCGCCGGCCAGCTGACGCCGGCGGTCGCGATGGGCCAGGCGCTGATCGACCGGCTGCGGGCCGCCGAGATCAAGTTTGCCGTCGTCGAGGGCCAACGTTGACCAAGTTGGTCGAGGGCTAGCGTTGGCGATCTCCGGCCACGAGGCGGTCGACGTGACCCCCGTACTCCGTTTTCGCCCGAACGCATACTCTGGGTCCGTGCGATGCAGGAGGGCTCACTGATGGCCGCGTGGACCGCGGCCGACATCCCGGATCTGAGCGGGCATACCGCCGTCGTCACCGGCGCCAACAGTGGGCTCGGACTGGTGGCCGCGCGCGAGCTCGCCCGCCACGGCTGCGCGGTCGTGCTCGCGGTGCGCAACACCGACAAGGGCTCAGAGGGCCTGGCGACGTTCGACGATCCCAGCGCCTCCCGGGTGCAGGAGCTCGATCTCGCCGACCTGGCCTCGGTGCGCTCGTTCGCGCAGCGGCTCGGCGCCGAGCAGGATCGCCTCGATCTGCTGATCAACAACGCCGGCATCATGGCGGCGCCGCGGCGACTGACGGCCGATGGGTTCGAGAGCCACCTCGGGATCAACCACCTCGGCCACTTCGCGCTGACCGGGCTTCTGCTCGAGCTCCTGTCGGCGGCCCCGGCACCGCGTGTGGTGACGCTGTCGAGCGGGATGCACAGGGTCGGGACGATCAAGTTCGACGATCTCCATCGCGAGCACGGCTACAACAACTGGCTCGCCTACGGCCAAGCGAAGCTCGCGAACCTGATGTTCTGCTTCGAGCTCCAGCGGCGCGCGACGGCCGCCGGGAGCCCGCTGCTCAGCTATGCCGCCCACCCGGGCTACGCGGCCACCAACCTGCAGTTCGCCGCGCCGGCGCACGACTACGAGAAGTGGTTGATGAACATCGGCAACAAGATCTTTGCCCAGAGCGCAGAGATGGGCGCGCTCCCCGAGCTGTACGCGGCGACCGTCGATGGGCTGCCCGGTGGCAGCTACATCGGTCCCGACGGTCGGTTCGAGCAGGGCGGCTATCCGAAGGTCGTCACCGGCGCCTCGCGCGCGTATGACCAGACGGTCTGGCGGCGGCTGTGGGACGAGTCCGAGCGGCTGACCGGCGTCCATTACGAGTTTCCCGGAGTCTCGACCACATGACCGACGTCGATTCGCGCCGCGAGACGACCGATCTGCGCGTCGACGGCGCAGCGGCGCTCGAGTGGGCCGCTTCGTACCTCGAGCGGGTCGGCGAGCTGCCGGTGCTCGCTCAGGTGGCGCCCGGCGAGATCCGGGCCCAGCTCCCTTCGCGGGCTCCCGAGGAGGGCGAGCCCTTCTCGGCGGTCCTGCGCGATCTCGATCAGATCCTGCTGCCCGGCGTCACGCACTGGCAGCACCCCCGCTACTTCGCGTACTTCGCGACGTCGGCCTCGCCGCCGGGGATCCTCGCCGAGCTGTTGGCAGCGACCCTGAACTCGGTCGCGTTCCTGTGGCGCACGGCGCCCGCCGCCACCGAGCTCGAGGGCGTCGTGCTCGGCTGGACCGCACAGCTGCTCGGGCTCCCGGAAGAGTGGCATGGGCACATCGAGGACACGGCTTCGACGGGGACGCTCGCGGCGTTGATCGCCGCCAGGGAGACCACCGGGAGAGACCTCGTGGTCTGCTCCGAGCACACGCACTCGGCGGTCGAGAAGGGGGCGCGGATGCTCGGCATGCGGCTGCGCAAAGTGCCGACCGACTCGGAGTACCGGATGCGGATAGATGGACTCGGTGACTTGAATGAGGCCGCGATCGTGGTCGCGACCGTCGGCACGACCGCGTGTGCGGCAGTCGATCCTGTCCCCGCGATCGCTGACGCTTGCTCGGATGCCGGCGCCTGGCTGCATGTCGACGCGGCCTACGCGGGCTCGGCGATGGTGTGCCCCGAATTCCGGTGGGCGTTCGAGGGCGTGGATCGTGCCGACTCGCTGGTCGTGAACCCCCATAAATGGATGCTTACGCCGATGGATTGCTCGCTGCTGTGGACCAGCCGCGCCCACGAGCTGCGGGCGGCGTTCAGCCTCGTGCCCGAGTACCTGCGGACGCCGGATGAAGAGGACGCACTGTCGCTGAGCGAGTACGGGCCGGCGCTCGGCCGCCGCTTCCGGGCATTGAAATTGTGGGCCGTGTTGCGCTGCTACGGGCGTCGGGGCCTGCAGGAGCACATCCGAAACGGGGTCGCGCTCGCGGAGTTGTTCGAGTCCTGGGTCGCTACCGAACCAGGGTGGATCTTATGTGCGCCGAGGCACCTCTCGCTGGTCTGCTTCCGGCAAGAGGGAACCGATGATGCGCGTAACCAGGCGTTGCTGGAGCGCGTCAATGCGACTGGCGAAATCTTCATGTCCCACGCCGTGCTCGACGGGCGCTACGTGCTGCGGCTGGCCGTCGGCCAGATGAGCACTACAGAGTCCGACGTCCGCCGGGCCTGGGACGTGTTACGGGCTACCGCCCAAAGTCTCGACTGACTTGTCGCATTCCGTGACCCACGTGTCACGGAATGCGTGTCACTGTCGGCCTCATGGCCGACTCCGAGTCAAAAAGTGACCGTGGCGGGCACTTTCTGACTCCAAGTCGCGATCTGGCGATGGCACGCGTTGCCAGCCAGCAGTTTGGCGTGATCTCGCTGGAGCAGCTGCTCGCGATCGGGTTCGGCTTGAAGGAGATTCGGGCTCGTGTCAGGCGCGGACTGCTGCACCCGCTTCACAGAGACGTCTTCGCTGTCGGCCACACAAGGATTGTCGCCCATGCCCGGCTGGTCGCGGCGCTGCTGACGTGCGGGCCTGCCTCCTTCCTAAGCCATCGGACTGCCGCGGCGGTCTGAGGGCTGCGGGAACTGACGACACGGAGGATCGAAATCACGGTGCCGGGCT
This sequence comes from Solirubrobacteraceae bacterium, assembly GCA_035603155.1. Classification (GTDB taxonomy): domain Bacteria; phylum Actinomycetota; class Thermoleophilia; order Solirubrobacterales; family Solirubrobacteraceae; genus Palsa-465. The sequence continues at coordinate 780 of DATNKY010000395.1, read as the reverse complement.
CGAGGGCTCTGCGCCGCGACGGCCTGGTCGTCCACCGCAGCGGACTCGAGCCCGATCCGGCTGACCTCGCGAACCACAACGGCCTCCGCGTCAGCTCCGTGCCCCAGATGCTGATCGAGCAAGCCCGACACGAGTCACTCGCCGAACTCGACCGGCTCATAACCGAGGCGGTCCGCAAGCGCCTGCTGGATCTCGCCGTCACCGAAGCCGCGCTCGGGCGGCACGCCCGCCGCCCGGGCGTCGCCAACCTCAAGCACGCGCTGCGCGACTACCGCCCCCGCCGCGACCGCAAGTCAGACCTCGAGCGGGCATTCGACAGGCTGCTTGCCGGCACCGACATTCCGGAGCCGCAGCGCAACGTGATCATCGACGGCTGGGAGATCGACTGCTACTGGCCCGTCGCCCGGCTCGCGGTAGAGCTCGACGGGCGCCCGTACCACGTCGCCGTCAGGGATCTGGAGCGAGACCGAATCAAGGACGCCAAACTGCTGCGCAAAGGGATCAGGACGATGCGCGTCACCGACATGCGGTTTCGGCTCGACCCCGAGGGCGTGCTCGCCGACATCCGTGCGCTGCCAACGTGAGCCCGGCCGACGCGACGTGACGGACGACCGCTTGAGCCCGGCCGAGCCGACGCGACGTGACGGACGACCGCTTGAGCCCGGCCGACGCAACGCGACGCGACGCGAACGCCGGCTACTTGAGCTCCGCTGACGTCTTGCCGAGCAGCGCGCGCGCGACGATCAGCAGCTGGATCTGCTGGGTGCCCTCGAACAGGTC
>DATNKY010000161.1:0-6540 GCA_035603155.1 Solirubrobacteraceae bacterium | reverse complement strand
ACGGGCGAGGTCTCAGAGCTCGTCAATTACCCATCCGATGCGTTCGCGCGGACGCTTGCAGTCCACATCCTCGGCGGCTTCCACGTTCTCAAGCACACGATCCCGCACGTCACAGACGGCGGCAGCATCATCATCACGTCGAGCGTTGTGGGCCTGATTGGGGCCCCGGGGGTGTCGGGTTACATCGCCGCCAAGCACGGCCAGGTCGGACTGATGCGGGCCGCCGCCAAGGAGCTCGCACCGCGGCGGATCCGGGTCAACACGATGCATCCAGGCCCGACTTCGACGGCGTTCCAGGATTCGATCGAGACGCGGGCGACCGGCCTGCCACGTGACGAGGCCGCGAAGGCGTTCGATTCGATGATCCCGCTCGGACGCCACACCACCACCGACGAGATCGCGCACGCGATGCTGTACCTCGCCTCGGACGAGAGCGCGATGGTCACCTCGCACACGTTCTCGATCGACGGTGGGATGAGCGGCTGATCGCGCCCGCCGGCCCGTGCGCCGATGCGGCTTGCCGACGCCCGGGCGGGCGCCCCGAGATATGTTGCGCGCATGGACCGGACGCGGATCGAGGATCTCGATACCCCCTGCCTGGTCGTCGATCTACGGCTGTTCGAGGCCAATGTCGCTCTCTGCATGGAGCGCCTCGCCGGCGTCGATGTACGCCCTCACCTGAAGACGGCGAAGAGCCCCGTGGTCGCGCGGCGGCTGCTCGATGCCGGCGCGGTCGGCGTGTGCGTGGCGAAACTCGGCGAGGCCGAGGTGATGCTCGAGGGCGGGATCGACGACATCCTGATCACGACCGAACTGGTCGGCCCGGGCAAGCTGCGCCGGCTCGTGGAGCTGCGAGAACGGTGGCCCGAGGCGAAGGTCCAGGTCGTGGTCGATTCGTGGGAGGGGGCGTCACGGCTCAACGACGCGCTCCCGGGTCCGATCGAGACGCTGATCGAGGTCAACGTGGCGCAGAATCGATGCGGCGTCGAGCCGGCTGCCGCTGTCGCGCTCGCCGACCGGCTCGCGGGACTCGATCATCTCGAGCTCGTCGGACTCCAGGGCTACGAGGGCAACCTTCAACACATCCGCGATCTTGACGAGCGCCGGTGGCGCTGTGACCGCGCGATGCAGCGCCTCGCCCGCGCCGTCGGGGACCTGCGCGAGGGCGGTCACAGGGTCGACGTCGTGACCACCGGCGGCACCGGCACGGCGGAGTTCTGCGCCCGCCACGAGATCGTGACCGAGGTGCAGCCGGGATCGTTCACGTTCATGGACGCCGACTACGCGGACACTTCGGGTATCCCCTACGCCAACGCGCTGACCGCACTCGCAACCGTGATCAGCCATCCGACGACCAACCGAGCGATGGTCGACGCGGGGCTCAAGACGCTCTCCAACGACTCCGGTCACGCCCGACTGACGGACGCGCCGGGGTGGACCTACGAGCACGCGGGTGACGAGCACGGCGCGCTGATCGCCGTCCCGGAAAGCGAGCGCCGCAAGCTCGAAGTGGGCGACAGGGTGACGCTCGTGCCGTCCCACATCGATACGACCTTGAACCTCCACGACTTCGTCTACGTGCACCAGGACGGCGAGGTCCTGGCGCAATGGGCAATCGCCGCCCGCGGCAAGGTGCAGTGACCTAGCCGACCACGTGAGGTGAGCGACCCGGGTCGCCGGCCCGGTTCAGGCGAGGGTGAATCGCCCCGGTTGCTCGCGTGCCGACCCGCGGGACTAGGATCTGCTGCGTGGAGAGCTCGATGTGGTCACTGTGGTCAGAGGATTCGCTGCTGTCGATCGGCAGCAAGGGGTCGGTGCTGTCAATCGGATCGGTCGGCTCGGTGCTGTCGGTGGGATCGGTCGGCTCGGCCGCCTCGGCGTTCTCGGTCGGCTCCGCCGCGTCGGCGTTCTCGATGCTGTCCTGCCTGTCGCTCGGCTCGATCCTCTCGTTCCGTGCCGTCCGGGTCGTGATGGGTTCCGGGAAGCACTGAGCGCGGATCCGGGACGGGACCGCTCGACGGGTCACGACAGCCCGGCGGGGGCCTCAAGATCTGGGCCGCCTTGTAGCCGCCATCGAGGAGGTTTTCAGTGATCGGAATGCTCGAAGGGATGCCGGACGGGGTGCTCGGCTTCCGCGCGATCGGCAAGCTGACGGCTGAGGATTACAGCGACGGGATGATGCCGGCGCTGCGCGAGGCCGCCGAGACGGGCGAGATGCGGATCGTGTACGTGCTCGGTGAGGACTTCCACGGCCTCGATGCCGGCGCGACAGTGCAGGACTTCAAGGCAGGGTTCGAGCTTACGATCGGCCACCGCTCCTCCTGGAAGCGGCTGGCGATGGTGACCGACCTCGATTGGATCCGGCACTCGGTCCACCTGCTCGGCTGGCTCGCGCCGGGCGAGCTGAGGTTGTTCGAGCTCGACCGGCTCGAGGACGCGGTGGCATGGGCGGCCGGCTGAAGCCCGACCACGCGGGGAATCCGTACGATTCCTGATCGACGCCCGTGTCAGCGCAACCAGACAACTCGACCACGCTCCGCTCCGCCCTGACGCCCGAGGCGCTGCGCGATGCGCTGCGGCCGAGCCGCCCGGTGTTCGCCAACCCGTGGGAGTCCGAGGTCGACATGTTCGCCTGCTACGTGGCGGTCAGCTTTGTCGATCCGTTCCTGCTGTGGCTGGGGGGCAAGCTGATGGCGGCGATCTTCGGCTTCAGCGCCCACTGGCCACTGGGCGTGTTCATGGCCGCGGCGCTCGTCGGCGCCGCCGGTTTCATCACGATCGTCGGGCGCGAGCGCACCCGGCTGTCGGTGGACATTCTCGCGATCGCGGCCTGGCTCGTGCTCGGGTTCATCGTCGCGCCGATCGTCGGCCTCGCGCCCCCGCCGGGGGTGGCGATCGCCTGTTATGCGGTCCTGCTGGTCGTCATCTTCGTCTATGTGATCCGCTTCGGCCACTTCCAGATCGCGTTCCTGCGGACCGTCAGCTGGCCGATCACCTGGACGCTGCTTGCGGTGTTCTTCGCCTGGGCCGCCCACCAGCTGATCCTCTACCCGTCGTAGAACGAGCCCGATTTCGCCTCACCCGGCTTACGGCACGCGTCGTGGGGCGATCTCCATGCGGCCGGTCAGCGGTGGGCGATCTCCACCGAGCTGCCGGCGAGTTCGAGCGGGCCTGCGACAAGCAGCGGCTGATCCTCGCCGGTGTGGAGCCGGGCCTCGGCGCCGGACGCGGCGGGGAAGCGGACCTCGACCCGGAGGCCCCCGCTGCTCGCGGGCCGGACGTCGAGCGACGCGTTGTGAGCGTCGGCGATCGCGGCCACGATTGACAGTCCCAACCCGAACCCGTCACCCTGGCCGGTCCGTTCGCGCGTGAGCCGCTGGAACGGCTGTAGCAGGCGCTCGATCTCGTCGGCGCAGACCGCCGGACCGGTGTTGGAGATCACGAGCGTCGCCCACCCGCCGTCACTCTCGACCCACACTCGGACGTCCCCCTCTGGGATGTTGTGCCGGATCGCGTTCTCGACCAGGTTCGACGCCATGCGCCCAATCAGTCGTCGATCACCCGACAGGACCGCCGGCTGCAACGCCGCGCGAACCTCGATCCCCCGCGCACGCGCTTGCGCTTCGTGGGTGTGCAATGCCTCGCCGACGATTCCAGCCAGGTCGAGCGCCTCGCGGCGGTCGATCCCTCGCTGGCCCTGGGCGAGCGCGAGCAGCGCGTCGATCAGCTGCTCCTGCTGGTCTGATTCCTCGAGCACCTGCCGGCAGGCGGTGCGATACGTGTCGAGCGACGCGCTGGGGTCGGTGAGAACCATCTCGAGCAGCGCCCGTGCCGCGGTCAGCGGCGTGCGCAACTCATGCGACGCATTGGCGACGAAGCGCCGCTGCGCGTCGAACGCCCCTTCGAGACGCTCGAGCAATCCGTCGATCGTGTCGGCGAGCTCGCGGAGCTCGTCTCGGGGCCCCTCGAGCGCGAGCCGCCGGTTGAGGTTCGCCTCGGAGATCTGCTGCGTGGTGGCGGTCATCGTGCGCAATGGGCGCAACACACGTCCAGCCACGAGCCAGCCGAGCAGCGTCGAGATCAGCGCCATGATCGCCAGGGCGATGCTCGATTCGACGATCAGCTGGTGCATGTCGGAGAGCCGCTGCTGGGAGCCGACGGTCACGATCGCCCTGCGGCCATTGATCGACCCGAGGAGCCTGCGAACGGGGGGCGGCACGAAGGACTGACGGACCGCGCGTTGCTGGAGATGCGCGTTCGCCGGACGTTTGACGGTCCGGGGCGTCAACGTTCCGTTGTGCACGGCTTGGGCGTTCACCGCTGCCCGGATGAATGACGGCGATCCGCTGGACAGCGGATCGTGTTCGACGAGCGTGTAGGTGATCGCCAGCAGCGCGGCGCCGGAGATCAGGAAGAGGCCGCCGTAAAGCAGCGTCAGCCGCCAGCGCACAGTCGTCTGAGGGTGACGCAGGCGCCGCGCCGGGCCGCTGCGCCTGCGGCCACCTCGGGCGGGCGCCCGGAGCTTGCGCAGAACGATCACGACGGCGTTCCGATCCTGTAGCCGACGGGGGTGACGGTCTCGATCACCGGTGGATCGCCCAGCTTAGCCCGCAGGCGGCTGACCGTCATCCGCACCGTGTTCGTGAACGGATCAGTCGCATCGTCCCAGGCGCGCTCGAGGATCTGCTCGGTCGAGACGACGGCGCCGTCGGCGCCGAGCAGGAGCTCGAGTACCGCGAACTCCTTCGGGCTCAGCGAGAGCGGTTGGCCCGCACGCGTGACCGCCCGCCGCGACGAGTCGAGGATCAGGTCGCCGTGCGCCAGGGTCGGCGGCAGCGCCGGCTGCGACCGGCGCGCGAGCGCCCGGACCCGCGCGACCAGCTCGGCGAGGTGAAACGGCTTTGGCAGATAGTCGTCGGCGCCGATGCTCAACCCCTCGATTCGGTCCTCGAGTGTGCCCGCGGCGGTCAACATCAGGATCCCGCTCCGATTACCGTCGGCGACCAGCGTTCGGCAGACCTCGTCGCCGTGGACGCCCGGCAGGTCGCGGTCGAGCACGACCACGTCGTAGCTCGTCAGCGTCGTGCGCGCGAGGGCCTCGCGCCCGTCGAACGCGACGTCGACCGCCATTCCCTCGCGCCGCAGCACGGTGGCCACCGTGGCGGCGAGCCTTGGGTGATCCTCGACCACCAGCACCCTCATCCCCGACTCCTGATCACGGACGTTCGCTTTGCAGTGCAGCACCGGCCGGGCTCGCCCGCGCCGCTCGCTCGACGATCAGGATGCCCGACGAGCCATAACAGCGGCATAACAACGTTACGTGGGTGTTAGCGCGCGGGTCGTACAACGTCGGGCGGTCACAACGAGCACGGCGTCGGAGAGCTTTCGGATGAACAACGAGCGCGATGCGTAGACCGCGACTGGGCGCGATCGTCAGCGGCAGGCGCACGCGGCGCCTGGGCGCCGGCTTGGCGCTGCTCGCGGCCATCGCCGTGGTCGCGCTGGTGGTACTCGGCAACCGCTCGTCGTCGCCGCCGAACGCCGCCGGGACCAGCGAGACCGGCGGCGCTGCGACCGTCGCGCGCCGCGACCTCGTGGAGACCGACACCGAGTCCGGGACGCTCAGCTACAGCGATCCGCAGACCGTCTACAACCGGCTCGGCGGCACGGTCACTTGGGTGCCGCAGGTCGGCAGAAAGATCAGGCCTGGCGGGACGCTGTACAAGGTCGATGGTCAGCCGGTGATCCTGATGGATGGGAGCACGCCCGCCTACAGAGCGCTCGCGCCGGGAGTCAGCGACGGGGCCGATGTCCTGCAGCTCAACCGCAACCTCGTGCGCCTTGGGTTCAACCCCGATGGGATCGTGGTCGACGACGTCTGGCAGCCGGCGACCACCGTCGGGGTGCAGCTGTTCCAGGAGTCGCTCGGCGAGGCTCCGACGGGCACGCTCTCGTTCGGCCAGATCGTGTTCCTCTCCGGGCCGCAGCTGATCTCGGCCGTCGACGCCACGCTCGGCTCGAACGGCGGTGGCGGGTCTGGCGGAGGCGGTTCGGCGTCGCAGGCGAGCGCCGTCGTGTCGGCGCCTCGCCCCGAGTTCGTGAGCCTGACGACGACCACGGCCCCGAGTGAGGCGTCCACGTCCACGTCAGCTTCTACGTCGACGGCCACGGCGTCGACGACCCCGACCACTCCCGTCACCCCGACGACCCCGGTGACTTCGACCCCCGGTCCCACGACCACGACTCTCCCGCGTGCCAAGCGCCACACGCCCGGTCGGCGCCGGCACGGCGAGCCGCACGGTGCCTCGGGGAAAGAGCTGGGTGCCCTGATCGCGTTGCTGAAGGCGGAGATCGCGCAGCTCAAGGGGCAGCACGCGCAGACGCCGGCGAGCAATCACGGTTCCGGCGGGGGTAGCGGCGGCTCATCGAGCCACGGCCACGGCGCGGGCGAGGGAGGGTCACACGCGTCGACGGGCGGCTCGGAACCATCGAGTGGTGGCGGTGGCGGGTCTGGCGGAGGCGGTTCGGCGTCGCAGGCGA
>DATNKY010000747.1:0-12461 GCA_035603155.1 Solirubrobacteraceae bacterium | reverse complement strand
CGACCGTGGCGGTGCGACGGCGACACGTGCGCGTCCGCGCGAGGTTGTCAGCTGCTCCGGTTCTAGAGTCGCCGCTGCCGCACCGCGGCAGTGACATGGTGGTCGGTCGACGCCGTGGGATGCTCGTGAGCGACCCATGGCGCTCCCCCGAAATACTTGTGAAAGATCCCCTCGGCGGTCCTGGTTGCGAGCGCCTGCGTAGTGAGCGTCGGGTTGGGACCCCCGAGCGCATTGGCGAGCGCCGAATTGTCCGCAACGAACAGCCGGCGCACCCACCGAGCCTCGCCCGATCGGTCGAGCACCGAGTCGGATGCCCGCTGGCCCATCCGCAGCGTCGAGTGGATATGCGCCAGGTACGGCGGCGAATTGAGACGGTGGGTCTCCACCGCGCCGGCGCGCTCGAGTAGCCTGGTCGCCTCGCGGATGAGAAACTGCCGGTGGCGAATCGATCGGCGAGTTCTTGCCACGACGTCGATGCGCGGCACCCGTCCATGCGCGTCCGGCGGCAGGCCGGTGGACAGGCTCACCCCGTTGCGTTGGTCGACGTCGTCACCGGTCAGGATCGCGACCGACATCAGCCGGTCGATGTGCGCCAGAAAGTGCTCGAGCGGTCGGCCGATCACGCGTCCGCTCGGCGGGGATTTCCCACTCGAGGCGTCTTGGGGAACCAGTCCGACGGCGGACAATTCGGCAGCTGGAGCGGGAGACACCCCAGCGAGGTCCAGTGATCCATAGCCGGGGAAGTCTGCCCGCCCGCCCGATGCGGGGCCCTTCGTGAAGCCGGTTTCAAAGGGCATCAGCGCCGCGACCACGTCCACGAAGTGGTTGGTCAAGCCCCGCCCCACCCATCCGTTCGGGTTCGGGAGGCCGCTGTTCAGCCACAGCCGAGGGCCCTCGATCGAGCCGGCCGCGAGCACGACGACGCTTGCCTCCTCGCTGAACCGCTCGCCGGTGGCCCCCATGATCCATGAGACTCCGCCGGCCGTCGCTGTCGATCCGGCCGTGGAGAACTCGATCTGTTCGGCGAAGGCGTCGGTGAGTAGCGTGGCTGCCCGCCCGCCGCGGCGCCAGATGTCGGCGGTGAGCGCCATCGGGATATAGGAGTTGTCTGTCGATCGCTTGGCCTTCAGATTGCGAGGCGCCCCGAGCGGCTCAAAGCACCCCTCGAAGCAGTGGCCGCAGAAGGTGCAACCGTGTGCCCGCGGGAAATGCGCGTCGCGGCGCTTATTGCTTCGACCCGCCATCCCGCCGGGCTGGAGCATCGCATTCTCCTGGGGGCGGAAGGAGGGACGCGTAACGTCCTTGAACCGGTTCAGCGGCAGCCCCACCCGGCGGGCCCCCTCGAAGAACACCTGCTCCTTGGTTCCCATCGGCGCCGTCTGGACGGGCAGCGTCTCCTCGACCCATTCGTAGTACGGGATCAGCTCGCGATAGGACAGCGGGAACAGGTGCCCTGTGTCGTAATTGCTGCGATCGTGTCCGTGGTAACCCTGGAAAACCCCTGGCATCGCACGCGGGGAGATCCCCGAGTAATGCAGCGTGCTACCGCCGACCCCGGCGACCTGGAGAACCAGCATCGTCGGAGGATTCAGCTCGCGCGCGTACGGAGATTTGCTGCGATCGGCAGGGCCCCAACGGAAATAGCCGGTCACCGGGTTGACCGCATCCTGGGAGAAGTGACTCCACTCGCGCTCGGGCCTGGCGAAGCGCGGACCAGCCTCGAGCACGAGCACATCAAGGCCCCGCTCCGCGAGCTCCTTGGCGACCACGGCGCCGCCCCCACCTGCGCCAATCACGATCACGTCACGAACCGGAGCCCCCCTCTCCTCGCCCACCGCTCATTCGGAGTATCCGCCACGCAGCGCTGAGCGATGCCCACCGTAATAGCCGCGGAAGTCATTACGGATGTCCGCCACACCGCTGTAATCGGTGAGCCGCCATCCGACCGGCACGCCGCGCAGACGACCGGTCCGCGGATCCAGCACCCCCGCCTCCGAGTAGGACAGGAAGACCGCCAGCGCCGGAACGGTCGAGCCGAGCACCCTCAGGGTCGCGTCGTGGCTCAGTGCGAGCGTCCGCACGACCTGATCCTTACGCGAGTAAGAGAGGGCCGCAAAGGGCGACGCGAAGCCACGTATACCTACGCTTGAAGCAACCTCGCGCGCCGAAGCGCCCAGGATCGCGGCCGCCGCCTCCGCGAGGCCGGGACCCTCGATGTCCAGCGTCGAGCGCAACGTATCGACCGCGCCCGCAGCCACGCCGCCCGGTCTCGTGGTCGACACTCCTTGCGCCCGCGAATAGCGGTCGTTGCCGGGAACGACATATGCCACCAGACCGCCGAGTGCGTCCCGGACGACGGCATCGGTCGAGGCCGAAGCCACGCCGAGCAGCCCGAGTCGGTCTGCCACTCGTGGCAGCGGAGCCAGGGCGCCCGCCGCGCCAAGCAGTCCGGCACGCGCGAGGATCGCCCGGCGCGAGAGGCCGCCTTGGTCGTCATGGGTCCCCGATCCCATCCCTCAGTCACCATCTCAATCGCGTTCGACAACGTCGCGTCGAACCTTTGCCGAGGTCGTCGCCACAAGACGCGACCCATGCACGAATCATGCCACCACCCGGGTAAAGCGACAAGACCCGGCTTGGCGCGCGTGGAGGCGTTCGAGCGTCGCGTCCACGCGAGGATCCAACCCGCTACATCTCCTCGCAAGGCCATCGAACGACACAAGACCGACGGGCCGAGGCCGCTGGCTGCATCTCAGCACGTCCAACCGTCGATCGGTCTCTCGCCTCCCAGCCAACCAGGAGAATGGACCAGATCGTGGCGATCGACCACCGCCCGCAGACCTGCTTCTCGCTCTGGTGATGCGTGCGAGCGGCCGTCAGCGTGCTGCTGCTCGTCGCCGTGGGTGAGCGTGATCCGGCGATCTCGGTGACCTGGATCGGGTCGGGATCGGGACTGGCCGTCAATACGATGTTCCGATGCCCGAGATGACGGAGTCGGAGGGAGAGAGTTCTTGTGGCCGGCATGCGGACGGGCAAGGTTACGACGACGCGCCGTGATGGTCGCCCGCATGTGGTGCCGATCTGGTTCGTGCCCGACGGCCAGGACCTCGTCTTCATGACCGGGGCCGAGACGGTCAAGGTTCGCGCGTTGGAGCGGACGGGATGGGCCAGTCTTTGTGTCGATGACCAAGCCAGCCACGAGATATCGCGCCAAGAACGCGTAGACAATCACCACTGCCGCGCGCGCTTCGCCGCGCGCACCAACCCGGAAGGAGATCACTATGGACATCTTCGAGGTCGAGCAGAAGGAAACGCTGACCCGCAAGGAGATCGCGACACGGCTGCGTCGACTCGCCAACCTGCTCGCAAGCGACGATGAGGAGGTCAGCTTCGAACGCGGCGGTATGAAATTCAGCGTTCACGTCCCGGCCGAGGTCCAGCTCAAGGTCGAGCTCGAGATCGAGTCCGACGAGCGGGAGCTCGAGATCGAGCTCAAGTGGTGAGCGCCAGCCCGTCAGGGGCGTGGCGCGTAGCGCTGCTGACACGCGGTGATCCTCGAGCCGTCTCCCTGGGCTCCCTGGACGCAGGCGAGCAGTCGAGATAGCTTCTGACGTAGTACGGCGCCGGACTCGGCGTCGCCGCCGGACGTGACCGTAATGCTGGACCGCGTGATGGCCTTGCTGTGAGTGGCCGTATGGGCGGTCGTCCGGCTCGGGGGCTTGGACTCGAAAACCGTCGACTTCGACTGAGTCTGGAGCAATCTCGTGCCGTCGTAGCGAGCCTCGTACTGGTCGAACGCTCTCGCGCCCGATTGAAGGACCCACGTCTCACCGGTGAGCGTGGCGCTCGATCCCTGGTTGGGGAAGTTCACTCGGTGGTAGAGGGCGTCGACGACGCCCGGGGCGAGCTCGCCGAGCGTCACCCGCGCCCTGCGGCGCTCGCTGGCTGTGGGGTTGCGAACTACGTTCTCGACCTTGCGCGTGTTGCCCGTGCCGCCCCCGACCACCCGCGAGGACTGGAGGTTGTAGACGCGCTTGTGGAGTCGTCCGTCGCGGGTGATCACCTCGTAGGCGACGTTGTCTGAGCTGACGAGGATCTGGACTACGCGGGCGTCGGCACCGAACGACGAGACCATCCCCGGGAGTGTCTCGCGAAAGCTGTACGGGGACCCGCCCTTGAAGAAGTAGGTGAAGTAGATGCCGGCTCCTCCGCCGACCAGTGCAAGGCACACCCAGGACAGGGTGACCCAGCCTCTGCCAACTCCGCGCATCGCCATGGTCAGCCGTGCGGCGATGCTCGGCGGTGACCGCGTTCGCGGTCCCGGGCGCCTGGCCGGCGTGCGATTAGGCACGAGCGATCGTGAACTTGATGCTGCGCGGGTCGGAGCGTCCGCTCGTGTTGGTCGCAATGATCGTGAGCGTGTAGGTGCCGGGAGCGAGGTGGCGGTGCTTCGAAAGCTGGCCTTGGAAGCGGATCTTGTCTGTGCCCGCGTGGCCGGTGAGGGCCAGCGTGTCGACGGTGACGGTCCGTTTGCACGCGCGACCGTGTCTGTTGTGCTTAGTGGGCGCGACGCACTTGTGCTTGACCTTGCGGCCACCGACGCGGTGCGCGAAGGTGAGCGTGATCGCGGCTGGGGTGTTGAGCGTGAAGGTGAACGTGGTGCCCACGGGCGGTTTGCGTTTGTGCTTGTGCGCGATCGACGCGACACTCGCCAGGTTCGAGCCGTCGCGCCAGGTCTTATGCGAGGCGTGGATCCGGCCGAGCGCCGGTACCGGGGGCCTGACCGTGGGCGGCGGTCCGAAAGTGGCCGGCGGGCAGCTCGGTGAGGGTGCCTCGAATGCGCCGAGGTCGGGTAATGCAGGCGCGCCGCAGGCGTGGGCGACCGCACGCGGGGCCCCCGTCACGTCGGTTTCACCAGGCTGCACGACTGACGCGTCCCCGGCGTCGAACAGGGGCGAGTTCGAGGCGAGCCTGAGGTCGTCGACGCCGTTGTAGAACGGGAGCGCGTCGATGTTGGTGCCCGAGCCCGGCGGCGGGACGCCGGGCCCCGCGGTCTGGGTGTAGTCGGTGTGGCCGAGATCCCAGTTGATCGCGTGGCTGCCGGTGACGATGTCGTCGTTGGCGCCGGCCCCGCTGGTGTCGAGCGCGCGCATGATCGTGTTGCGTGTAGACACGTGCGTACCGGTGGCCGCACTGCTGACGTCCAGCGCGTGTGCTGGCCCGGAGCTCGGCGCCGTGGAATCCGAGCGTGCGAGCACCGAGTCGAAGATCAGCGAGACCACCGGGACCTCGGCCTCGCTGATCGACGAGGACGACACCGCGACGCCGGTGTAGAGCGTGCCGCCCTCAGCGGGTTCGATGACGCTGTCTCTGGCGGTCAGGGCCGGTGCGTCGCCCGCGTCGCGGAGTAGAACGCCCGCTCCCGACGCGCGGACGACCGTGCGCGTGATGCTGGCATCGGTATTTTGGTCAAACAGCCCGGTCCGCCCGACCAGCGTGCTGTCGCGGATCGAAGCCGGATCGTGATCGGCGTACACGCTGGCGATCGGGGCAAGTGAGCCCAAGAAGCTCGTCGGCGCCGGCGTGACGACCGTCGAACCGGTCACAGCGAGCGTCCCGCCGGCTCCTGAGATGCTGATCCCGTCGTTATAGCCGACGACTGCGGAGCTCTGCACCACCGTCTTGGCCCCGGTCGACAGGAGCGCGAAATCGGTGACGTCCGGGTTGGCGGGGTTCGACTGAATCAGCAAGCAACCAGACACGGTCAGCGACGGCGACGAGGGAGAGTGGTCCCAGATCGCCGGCTCCACCTCCCCCCCGCTCCCATCGTTGAACACCCCGCCGCGGATCCGTAGCCTCTGGACGGTCGCCTGTGTGTTGCTGACCGTCAATCCGGGCGAGCCGGTGGCGCTGGCATCGATCGCCGTGTCGGTCGATTGGTCGAAGGAACCGGGCGTTCCCGCGCCCGCTCCGATGAACGACAGCGGGGTCGATGTTGACACCGCCTCGGAAAAGATGCCCGGCCCGATCCGGATCGTGTCCCCGCTTGACGCGTGGCCGACCGCGTTCTGGATCGTTAGGCATGGGGTCGCCGAGTTGGTGCACGCGTTGCTGCCGCCGCTGTCGTTGCCGCCGTTGGCGGCGGTGGCGACGAAGCGGGTCACGGCGGCGTGCGCCGCCGTCACACCGAAACCAAGGCAGAGTGCGACGGTGAGCACGGCGATTACCGACCTGCGTTTTCTCACGCGCTCAGGTTTGCGGATCGCCGCCGGTTTGTCGTGAGGGATCGTCCCTCAACTTTTGTCCATCTTCACAGTAGGTTTCAGTGATGGGCGGGTTGCTGGAGCGGGCTGGGGAGCTCGAGCAGATCGGGATGTTGCTGGACGGTTGCGCTGCCGGCGAGGGCGCAGTGCTGTTGGTCGAGGGCCCGGCCGGGATCGGTAAGACGGCGCTGTTGGACTCCGCGCGCAGCTCGGCGCGCGCAGCGGGGATTCGCGTGCTGTGGGCTCAGGCCGGCGAGCTCGAGCGCGAGTTCGCGCACTCAGTCGTGCGTCAGCTATTCGAGCCGGCGGTCGCCGCAGCTGGGTCTGGGGCGCGCGCCGAATTGCTCGCGGGTGCCGCGAGCCTGGCGGCGCCGGTCGTCTCGCCCGCGCTGGCGGCACCGCCGGCGGCGGTCTCAGACCAGACGTTCCCGGTCGTTCACGGCCTGTATTGGTTGACGGCCAACCTCGCCCGAGCCGGTCCGATGCTGCTGGTAATCGACGATGCTCACTGGTGCGATCGCCCGTCGCTGCGATTCCTGGTGTACCTCGCGCGTCGGCTCGAGGGGCTTGCGGTCGGGATTGTGCTGGCCGCGCGGACGCGTGAGCCCGCTGGTGAGGCCGAGCTGCTCGAGCAGATCGCCGCCGAGCCAGTAACGCGCGCGCTGGCGCCGGCCGCGTTGTCAGTCGAGGCGGTCGGCGAGCTTGTTCGGGCCAGCCTCGGCGGTCCGGACGACCGATTCGTGGTCGCCTGCCACGACGCCGCGGGAGGAAATCCGTTCTTGACGCACGAACTGCTCGGGGCGCTGGCGCGTGACGAGATCTCACCGACCGAGGCCGCGGCCGAGCGGGTCAGCGGGCTGGGGCCGAGCACGGTACGGCGCGCGATTGTCCTGCGGCTCGCATCGCTGCACGGCTCGTCGGGCAGGCTCGCGCAGGCGGCCGCGGTGCTGGGGACCCCGGCGCAGCTGCGACACGCGGCGTCGCTCGCCGGGCTCGACGAGCGCTCGGCAGCCGCGGCTGTTGACACCCTTGCGGGTGTCGAGATTCTCCAAGCACAGCTTCCGCTGGAGTTTGTGCATCCAATCGTCCGCGCCGCCGTGTACGACGACCTCGCCCCGGCCGAACGGTCGCTCTTGCACGCACAGGCCGCGCGCCTGCTCGCGGACGACGGCCAAGACCCCGAGCAGGTAGCCGCCCAGCTGCTTGCTTGCGAGCCTGCCGGCGAGCCGTGGGTCCTCGAGCGATTGCGTGCTGCGGCTTCAACTGCGCTTGGGCGCGGTGCCCCAGAGACCGCCCGTGCGTATCTCGACCGCGCGCTGCCGGAGGCGCGCGGACCGTCAGACCGCGCGAGTCTGCTCCATGAGCTCGGGCGGACCGAAGCGCTCACGCGTGACCCGCGCGCGATCGCGCGGCTACGTGAAGCACTGGAGCTGAGCGAGGGGCCTGCCGCCCGGGCGCGGATCGCCCACGAGCTGTTCGGCCTGCTCGTCTACTCCGGCCAATGGGACGCGGCACTCGCCTTAGTCGACTCCACCCTGCGGGAGCTGGGTGACCTTGACCCAGACGGGGCGATCCGGCTCGAGACCATGCGTGCGGCGATGGCCGCGTACGACCCGCGACTGGTGGACCAGTTCGATCGCGACCACGCGCGGTTGCGCGCACTCGCGATCAGCGGAGGGCCGGCAGCGCGACCGCTATCGCTGCTGCTCGCCGGCGTCTCCGCGTGGCGCGTGGACGGAATCGATCAGGCCGTCGGATTGGTCGAGCGCGCGCTCGACGGCGATCAATTGCTTGGCGAGGAGGAGGGCGCCGACACCTGGCTGCCGCAAGCGATGACCACGCTGATCGCCCTGGAGGAGCTCGACCGCGCGCAACGGTTGGCGGGGCAGATCTTCGCGGATGGGTCTAGGCGAGGGTCGGTGTTCGGGGTCTCAGCCGGCTCGTCCTTTCGCGGCTGGGTGTACGCGCAGCGCGGCGCGCTCCGCGACGCCGAGGCCGAGATTCGCGTCGGCTTCGGCATTGCGGTCGAGCATGGATTGACGTTCGCGCTGCCTTCGATCTTCAGGTATGCGATCGACGTGCTGCCCGAGCGCCCGGGGCTTGCCGACATCGCCGCGCACGTCGAGGCGATCGAGCTTCCACCCGCGTTCAGCGCCACGACCTCGGGCGCATGGCTGTTCGACGCCCGTGCACGGCTGCGACTGTTGCGGGGGGAGGTGCCTGCAGCGATCGCCGACCTGCGCCGCTGCGGTGAGATCCTCGACGCACTCCACTTCACCAATCCGATCATGTCCTCGTGGCGCTCGACGCTCGCGCTCGCGCTGCGAGCCACCGCCCCCGAGGAAGCGGCTCGGCTGATCGCCGAGGAGCTGGAGTTCGCGCGCGCCACGGGGTTGCCACGACCCGTCGGGGTCGCGTTGCGCGCCGCGGGACTGCTCGCCGGCGGCGAGCGCGGGATCGAGCTGTTGAGCGACGCGGTCACGACGCTCAGCCGCTCTCCGAGCGCGCTCGAGCAGGCGCGCGCGCTGACCGATCTCGGCGGGGTGCTGCGCCGCGCCGGCCGGCGTGCCGACGCACGCGAGCCGCTCCGAGCAGGCCTTCGGCTCGCGCGCGATTGCGGCGCTGAGCGTCTCGCCGAACGGGCCGAGCAAGAGCTGCGAGCGGCGGGAGCGAAGCCCCGTCGGCTCGCGTTCAGCGGCGCCGAGTCGCTGACCGCCTCCGAGCTGAGGATCGCCGAGATGGCCGCGAGCGGCCTCTCCAACCAGCAGGTCGCCGAGGCGCTGTTCGTGACGTCAAAGACGGTCGAGAACCACCTCGGGCGTGTTTACCAGAAGCTCGGCATCCACTCACGCGACGAGATCGCGGACGCGCTTCGAGATACCGCCACGCCGGCGACAGGGCCGATGACGGGATCCGCCCAGTAGCGACTCCCAAAAGATGAGGGACGATCCCTCACGACAAATCGGTGCTCGTGGGGAAACACTGCGGCGTATGCCCGACGACTTGCGTCATACGCGGACGGTGACTCTTGAGGTCGACCCGACCAGCAACCCGATCGAAGGGATCACGCGCGACGAGCTCGGAGTGGAGCGCCCGTTCCGCGGCTGGGTCGGGCTCGCAACCGCGCTCGAGCACACATTCGACATCCGCGGCGAGCATCCCGGCGGCACGCCGGTGGACGACGAACGCGCGGTGAGCTCGTGAGACCACGCGTCCGCCTGATCGGGGGCGCGGCGATGCGACGTGCGATCGTGGCGGCGCTCGCGACAATCGGCGCGTTCGCGTTCGTGGCCTCGAGCGCGCTCGCGGCGACGGTTCGCGTGGTCTCGCCTGGCGCGGCGCGCCAGGTGAACCCGTGCACGAGCGCAAAGCCGTGTGACTATTACTGGGCGATCACGCACTCGAGCAGCGGCGACACGGTCGCGTTCGAGTCCGGCGAGTACGACTACGACGGGTCGGTGCACACGATGTCGCTGGTGGTGCCCGCCGGCGTGACGCTATCGCAGGTTCCGGGCGATGCGACGCGACCGGTGATCAAGCAGACCGTGGGCTTCGCGAGCTGCAACTGCGCGACTCTCAGTCTGGGCGGCACGCTCGAGGACCTCGAGGTCGATCAGGCCGCGGGAACGGTCACGCATGCGGCCGGAGCGATCGCGATGGTTGCCGGGGATGTCGTGGAGCGCGCGCTGCTGATCGGGCACCGCAACGGCATGTACTTCGCGGGCGGCCCCGGGACCGCCGAGTTGAACGACAGCGTCGTCGTCGCCAACGACGGGGTCGCCGTGGAGACCTTCGGGGGCGGAGTCGATCCGATCCTCGACAACGTGACCGCGATCGCGCACGGCCCCAGCGAGGGCGTCGCGCTCGAGGTCGACAATGCCTGCTGTGGCGCCCCCACCCAGCTCGACGCGACCAACACGATCGCTCGCGGCGACGTTTACGACGCCCTCGTTGACGCAAGCGCGGGCGACAGCACGATCACGCTGCACTACTCCGACGCGCGCACAGCGATGGAGCACACACAGGGCACGGGCGGCGCGCCGGCGATCAACGACAGCGACCACCCGATGCACGCCGACCCCGTGTTCGTCTCGAGCACCGACTACGGCGAGGCGGCGAGCTCACCGACGATCGATGCCGGAACCGCCGACCCGGCCAGCGGCAGCCTCGACCTCAGCGGACTGCCGCGCACGATCGGACCCGCGACCGACATCGGCGCGATCGAGTTCGGCGGCGCCAGGCCCGTCGTCACGACTGGCGCGGCGAGCGCCACAGGCCAGAACGCGGGGACGCTGACCGGCGCCGTGGCCTCCGAGGACCAGCAGACGACCTGGCACTTCAACTACGGCACGACGGCCGCGTACGGCTCGACAACGCCCGTTCAGACGCTTGCCGCGACGATGGCGGGTCAGCCCGTCAGCGCGGCGCTGAGCGGGCTCAAGCCCAGCACCACATATCACTTCCAGCTCGTTGCGGTCAACGCGCTCGGCCCGAGCGCCGGCGCGGACGGCAGGTTCACGACCGCGCCGGCGCCCCCGCCGAGGGACATGACGCCGCCGACCGTCAGTTCGCTCAAAGTCTCCCCGTCCACGTTCGCGGTCGCCAAAGGCCGTACCGCGACGAGCGCCAGGTCAAAGCGGCATCACAAGGGGACCGAGATCGAGTTCAAGCTCAGCGAGCGCGCCAAGGTCGTGATCGCGTTCGCCCGCGAGGCGACCGGGGTCAAGGTCGGCAAGTCGTGCATCACGCCCAGCCCCAAGCACCCCCACGGCAAGGACTGCACGCGCTACCTACGAGCGGGTTCCCTTACCCGGCGATCCGAGCCCGCCGACGCAGTCAGCATCGCGTTCACCGGCCGGCTCGGCCGCAAAGCTCTGGCGCACGGCCACTACCGCCTCATGCTCACCGCCACAGATCCGTCGGGCAACGCGTCGAACGCCAGGACCGCGACGTTCACGATCGTCAACCGCTGATGCCCGGCCTGCGGCGTGATACCGCTGACAACATCCATCCCGTCGAGCTCGTCCAATCCGTCCATGGAACCCCGCAATTTGGACGATTTGGACGCTCCTGAAAGCATCTACGCACGTGAGACTGCCCCAGATTCGTGGAGGCAGGACTCTCGGGCGGTCCTCGCACGTCGTCGAGAAGCGTTCTGGGGCCGGCTCGCTGTCCTGACTGCCGGCGTGGGCCTTTGGGCGTTGGCTCGTTATTTGGGGAGGTGCAGGCCGTAGAAGCGTTGTTTGCGCTGTTTGCCGCCGGTCGGGGTGTAGGTGACCCACAATCGCAGCGTCACCCGGTAGGTGTGGTGGTGCACGAGCCGCCTGCCGCGCGCGTTGGGGGTCACCCGGACGTGAAGCGTGCTCGCGTGGCGTGCGGCCCGGTGGTTGCGGGCGAACACGAACCGGCGTGGCGCGGGCTGCAGCAGGACCGCCGCGCGGGCGAGGTTGTCGTTCCAGGCGGTCTCGAGCACGTCGATCCTCCCGCGCCCGGGCACCTTGACACGGAAGGTGATGATCCCGTGATGGTGGATCCTGATGTGCGAGATCGTGAACTGATTGTTGGGCGAGTGGATGGTCACCGGCTCGTCGGCGCTGGCGCTCGCGATCTTGGTGTTGTTGTTGTCGCCGTTGTAGGTCGCGACCCAGTAGTCGGTCCCGGCCGCGGTCGTCGTGTAACGCTTGCTGGTCGCGGTGCCGGCATTGAGCGGCTCGGTATCGGTGAACAGCGGCGTCCCGGTCGTGTTGGGGTTCTGATAGAGCCGGAATGTGATGGTCCCGGTCGGGTTATCGCCGCCCGAGATGATCGCCTCATCGGCGATCGGGCTGCCGACCGTCGCCGACGCCGGCTGCTGCTCAGTGCTGATCGTGGGCGTGGCCGTGGTGATCGTCACCTGGTGGGAGACCCTTGCGGCTGGTGAGCCGTTGCAGCTCACCGTCTGGCCGGTGAACGTCTGCGCGGTCGAGCAGTCCGCGTCGTCGGTCACCGTCAACGTGACCGTGCGCGCACCCGCGGTCGCGTAGGTGTGCGTGGTTGTCGGGCTCCTGGTGGTCTGGGTGCTGCCATCGCCGAAATCCCAGTGATAGGACGCGACCGTCCCGTCCGGATCGCTCGATGCCACGGCGTCAAAGCCCACCGCCTGACCCACCAGCGCCGCCGTCGCCGAGAACCTCGCCACCGGCCCCTGATCCGGAATGA
>DATNKY010000276.1:0-8466 GCA_035603155.1 Solirubrobacteraceae bacterium | reverse complement strand
GACCGAGGAGGATTGGGTCGCGATCCACCAGCACCCGGCGTTGGGCGCCGACATGCTCAAGGACCTCGGCATGTACGGGCCGGTGGCGGAGATCGTGCGCGCGCACCACGAGCGCATCGACGGCCGCGGTTACCCGAGTGGGCTCGGCGAGGAGGAGATTCCGGAGATCGCGAAGATCATCTCGGTCGCCGAGGTGTACGACACGCTGACCGCGAGCGACACCTACCGCACGCGGATGAGCTCGTTCGAGGCGCTGACCGAGCTACGGCGTGTAGCCGGGTCCCAGGTCGACGCTCGTTACGTCGAGGTGCTCGCGACGCTGCTGACCGGCGAGGGGGTCGAGTACCGCCACGCCGACATGGCCGACTTCGACGTCGAGCTCGACATGGAGCGACGCATCAACCAAGCTGGTGCCGGGGGCTGATGGCGCGACGGGAGTATCTCGTCTGAAACCGCGCCTGCGGTATCGGAGAACCCGATGCAGCGTGGTCCATCGGTTCGGAACCACAGATGCGGCTTACGCCCCGCAAATGAGGGTCGGACCGGTTCTATATGGGGGATCAGACGGACTGTCGGCGTGCCGCGTGCGCGTTCGCACGCCAGGGATGTGTCTTAGGTCTGCTCAGCCGGCCTTGCGCTCGGCTACCGGCTGCGTGGTTTGCTGCTCGAGCGATCCGACGAACTGATCGATCTGCTCCTGGCTGAACCGCCGTTGGCCTCCCGGCGTCCTGTAGGACTGCAGATAACCCATGTCCGACCAGCGCCGGATCGTGCCGAGCGAAACCCCGAGTGCCTGCGCGGCCTGCGACGTCGACAAACCGAGTGGACTCCGAATGTTTTGCTTCATGTGTTGCATTTCAGCCATATTTGCCAAACCTCCCGAAAGCTGAGCAGCTATTGCACAACCTTGAGCTCCCAAGACCACATCAGGCGCCTGTGCCGAGCGGCAAATCGTATCGCGCGCCGTTGTCATGAGCGAGACGTCGGTTCGCGCACTCGGCGAGATTAGGCCGCTGCAAGCCGGAGTGCGACGATCCTCGCAGATGCGACTGCGGCTCTACCACCACTACGACGGCGCGCGCGTCGCATACCGCGAAACCGGAACCGGGCCGGCTCTGGTGCTCCTGCATTCGCTCGGTCTCTCGCACCGCGAGTACGAGCCGATCGTCGAGCCGCTGGCCGAGCGCTTCCGGGTGGTGCTGCCGGACCTGCCGCTGCACGGTGACTCCGAGGACCGGCCACGCCACCCTTACAGCCCTGACTGGCTCGCGGAGGTGATCGCCGACTTCTGCGGCGAGGTCGGCGGGCCGCGCGTGATCGTCGCCGGGCATGACATCGGTGCCGAGCTCGCGCTGATCGCGCTCAACACCGGTCGCCTGACGCCCTCGAGATTGGTCCTGATGCCCAATCGGCTGCACCGGCGCGACGAGTTCGCCGCCGGGCGCGCCGCGTGGCGGGCGGCGTGTCGGGTCGGCGCACTGCCCGGTCTCGACCGAGTGCTCGCACACGGCGCGAGGCTCGTGTTCCGCCCATCGCTCGGCGAGAAGCTGTCGGCGCAGAGCAACGAGGCCGCACGCGACCTCGTCCGGCACGCATTCGCCGACGTCGGCGGCAACGGCAACCGCGCCCGCTCGTGGGCCAAGTTCGTCCGTCGCTGGCCGGTGGACCCCCAGCGCCAGCGGCTCGACGAGTACACGCGGATGACGCTCCCGGTGCTCCTGCTGTGGGCCGATGAGGACCGCGCTCACCCGATCGTCGCCGCTCAGGAGGCGCTTGACCTGCTGCCCGAGGCGCAGCTGCGCA
Source organism: Solirubrobacteraceae bacterium (assembly GCA_035603155.1). GTDB lineage: Bacteria > Actinomycetota > Thermoleophilia > Solirubrobacterales > Solirubrobacteraceae > Palsa-465. The sequence continues at coordinate 6,663 of DATNKY010000276.1, read as the reverse complement.
CGCTGCCCGGAGCCGGCTTTCTGATCGCCTACGACGACCCCGTCGCGGTCGCGCGCGAGCTGATCGCGTTCGGGGGCTGACGGTCCCCTCGCGCCAATGCAGCGCGTGGAAAATCCGCGAGACGTAAGGGCCGGGAGCGGCAAGCGCGCGCCAGCGAGTAGCTTTCAAAACGGACAACGACGACGGGTGAAAGGAAGGCGGATGGCCGTCAACGAGAGCGAGCAGCTGTGGGGGCCTGAGACCACCAAGGCGGTCGAGAATTTCCCGGTCTCGGGCGAGACCGTCCCCGCTCCGGTGATCCACTGGCTGGGGCGGATCAAGGGCGCCGCCGCGCGGGTCAACGCCGAGCTCGATCTGCTCGATCCCGAGCTGGCGGAGCCGATCGCCGCGGCCTCGGATCAGGTCGCCGCCGGCCAGCACGACGACCAGTTCCCGATCGACATATTTCAGACCGGCTCGGGCACCTCGACCAACACCAACGCCAACGAGGTGATCGCCAACATCGCCGGCGCGGGTGTGCACCCCAACGATCACGTCAACATGGGCCAGTCCTCGAATGACGTGTTCCCGTCGGCGGTCCACCTCGCTGCGCTCGAGCAGGTGACGGCCGAGCTGCTGCCCGCGCTCGCCGGGCTGGAGGCGGCGCTGTCGCGCAAGGCCGACGAGTTCGTCGACATCGTCAAGTCCGGGCGCACGCATCTGATGGACGCGGTCCCGGTCACGCTCGGCCAGGAGTTCTCGGGCTACGCGGCGCAGGTCCGGCTCGGCATCCGGCGGATCGGAAACACGCTGCCCCAGGTCGCGCAGATCCCGCTCGGCGGGACCGCGACCGGCACCGGCCTGAACACGCACAAGGAGTTCGCGACCAAGGTGGAGGCCCGGCTGACCGAAACGACCGGGCTCGAGATCCGGGCACCCGAGGATCCGTTCGAGGCTCAGGGCAGCCGCGACGCGCTGGTCGAGATGTCGGGGGCTCTGAAGGTCGTCGCGGTGTCGCTGACCAAGATCGCCAACGACCTCGCGTGGATGGGCTCCGGGCCGCGGGCAGGAATCGGCGAGCTCTATCTGCCCGAGCTGCAGAAGGGCTCCTCGATCATGCCCGGCAAGGTCAACCCCGTGATCTGTGAGGTCGTGCTCCAGGTCTGCGGGCAGGTGATCGGCAACGACGGCGCGGTCACGATCGGCGGCATGCAGGGCAACTTCGAGCTCAATGTCCGCATCCCATTGATCGCGCGCAACCTGCTCGAGTCGATCCGCCTGCTGACCTCGACCGCGCGGATCTTCGCCGAGAAGTGCGTGGACGGAATCAGGGCCAACGAGGAGGGCTGCCGCCGGTCGGCCGAGGCGACGCTCGCCGCCGCGACCGCGCTGAACCCATACATCGGGTACGACAAGGGCGCCGAGATCGTCAAGGAGGCGGCCGACTCGGGACGGATGCTTCGCGAGGTCGCCTACGAGATGGGCGTCGACGAGGAGACCTACGACAAGGCGATGAACCTGCGCGAGATGGCGCGCGGCAACACGTAAGGGCCCGGCGTCAGCGCCGGCTCGGCGGCGGCCCGGCGCGTCGCGGCATGGCCCGAACAATCAGGTGGCGACCGTCTCGGCGCCGAGCTCGCGGGAGATCGCGACGTCGACCGAGTAGTCGATCGGAACGACGATCACCGACGGGACCTCGAGCGCGAGCGCGTCGGCCAACCGCTGCGAGAACTCGCCGGCGGTCGCGCAGCGCCAGGCGGGAATGCCGAACGACTCTGCGAGCTTGACGAAATCCGGATTGCCGAACGCGACGTCGAAATGGCGGCCGAACTTCTTGTCCTGCTTCCACGCGATCGAGCCGAATTCGCCGTTCTCCCAGATCACGTTGACGACCGCGGTCCGCAGCCGCGTCGCGGTCTCGAGCTCCTGGCAGTTCATCAGGAACCCGCCGTCGCCCGAGACCGTCACCACGTTGCGGTGTGGGTAGACGAGTTTGGCCGCGATCCCGGTCGGCAGCGCGAAGCCCATCCCGGCGAGGCCGTTGGCGATCAGGACCGTGCCGGGCTCGTGGGCGGGGAACATCCGCCCGATCCAGAGCTTGTGAAGCCCGACGTCGGACACCAGCAGGTCCGCCGGGCCGAGCGCGTCGCGGATATCGGCCAGCACGCGCGGCGGGCGCATCGGGAAGTGGTCATCGTCGCGAGCTTCGCGGAGCGCCCCGAGCACCAGCTCGCGCAGCCGGCACGACGGCGCCGCCGCCGACGGCGCGCGGCTGCACCCAGCGGCGAGCCGCGCCAGCACGTGCGCGATATCGCCGACGAGCTCGACCTCTGGGATGAAGAACTCGTCGATCTCGGCCGCGACCGTGTCGATCATCACGATCCGCTTGGAGCCGTCGGGGTTCCAGTGCTCGGGGGCGTGCTCCACCAGGTCATAGCCGACCGCGATCACGACGTCGGCCTGATCGAATCCGGCCATCGCGTAGTCGCGCGATTGCAGCCCGACGGTCCCGAGCGCGTGCGGATCCTCGTAGTCGAGCAGACCCTTGGCCATGAACGTCTCGGCGACCGGGATCCCGGTCGTGTGCACGAACGCGCGCAGCGCGCGGCTCGCGTGGGTCCGGATCGCGCCGTTGCCGGCCAGGATCACCGGATTCGAGGCGCCGAGGATGATCTCGGTCGCGCGCTGGAGCTCCTCCATCCCGGGCTCGGGTTGGACCGGGGCGTGCCGCGGTAGCGGCGACGCGTCGAGCGGGCGGCCCATCACGTCCTCGGGGAGCTCCAGGTGCGTGGATCCGGGCTTCTCTGACTCCGCTACCTTGAACGCCTTGCGTACAACTTCAGGCACGATCTCAGGGCTGGAAACCCGGGCATTCCACTTGACGACCGGCCGCATGATCGCGATCAGGTCGATGTACTGGTGCGACTCCTTGTGCATCCGTTCGAGGTCGGACTGCCCCGTCAACGCCACCAGCGGGGAGCGATCGAGAAAGGCGTCGGCGACCGCGGTAACGAGGTTGGTCGCGCCCGGCCCGAGCGTTCCCAGGCAGACGCCCGCTCTCCCGGTCAGACGTCCGTATGCATCGGCCATGTAGGCACCGCCCTGCTCGTGGCGCACGGGTACGAACTGGATCGATGAGTCGGCCAGGGACTCGTTCAGATCGAGCGTTTCCTCGCCCGGGATCCCGAACACGTACTGGACGCCTTCGGCCTCCAGGCACTCGACGAACACCTCTGACGCCTTGCGCTCGCTCACTCGGCCACCGTATCTAAACCCCGGCGCCGCCAGCGCGCTGCGGCTGATCGCGGTCGCGGTCGGGGCGGCGGTGCTCGTCTGCGCGGCCAGCGCCTCGGCCGCCAGCGCCCCGCCCGCGTCGCGCACGCCAAGCACCTCGAGTACGTCGGGCATGCTTCTCATCCGCGGCGGGGGCTATGGCCACGGGGTCGGCCTGAGCCAGTACGGAGCCTACGGCTACGCCCTGCACGGCAAGAGCTACAAGTGGATCCTGCGCCACTACTACCAGGGGACGCAACTCGGCACGACCAACCCGGACCAGCCCGTGACGGTGCTGCTCTCGACCGGGCAGGCGGCGTTCGCGGGCGCGACGGCCGCCGGCGAGACCCGTCTCAAACCAGGCGCGACGTATGTTGTCGGCGTCCTGCCCAGCGGCGCACTGAAGCTCACCACGACGTCGGGCAAGAAGGTCAAGGGAACGTTCGCGGCCCCGCTCACGGTCACCGGACCGGGTCCGCTGCAGCTGGCCGGCAAGGGCACCTACCACGGTGCGCTGCGATTCACGCCCGACGGCGCCGGCGGAGTGCAGACGGTCAATGTCGTCGCGCTCGATGACTACGTGCGCGGTGTGGTCACGTCGGAGATGCCGTCAACCTGGTCCGCGCAGGCCCTCGAGGCGCAGGCGGTCGCCGCGCGTACGTTCGCGCTGACGGGCGGGGTCGCGGGCAACGGCTTCGAGCTCTACGACGACACCCGCTCGCAGGTCTACGGCGGCGTCGGTGCCGAGACGGCGTCCGGCGCCGCGGCGGTCGCTGCGACCAGGGGTCAGATCGTCACCTATGACGGCGCGCCGGCGATCACGTATTTCTTCTCGAGCTCGGGCGGCCACACCGAGAGCGTCCAGAACGTATTCCCGGGGACGGCCGCGGAGCCCTGGCTACGCGGCGTCCCGGACCCGTACGACGGCGCCGGACACAACCCGTATCACCGCTGGGGGTCGCAGATGACCCTCCACGCGGCCGCGAGCGCCCTCGGGTCGCTGGTCAAGGGAAAGCTCATCGGGATCAGGGTCACCGAGCACGGCGCCTCGCCGCGGATCCTCGAGGCGGCGGTCGTCGGCACGCGCGGGACCAGCACCGTCTCGGGCGAGACGTTGGAGCGGATCTTCGGGCTGCGGACGACGTACGCGTCGTTTGAGACGATCTCGACGTCAAGCGCGGCGGGCGAGCTCGGCGGGACGATCTACCCGGCGCCGGCGCACGGCACGCTCACGTTGCAGTCGTGGCTGAGGGGCGCGTGGCACACGGTGACCACCGCACCCGTCGGGGCGGCGGGCTACTCGGTCGTCGTACCGGGGTCCGGGCGCTTCCGAGTCACCTACCGTGGGCTCGACGGCCCCGCCGTGAACGTGCACGAGCCCAGGGCCTCCCATGTGGACGCATCGCTCGACGCGGCGGCAGCGAGCGCGTTGCGCGGACTGCTGCCGTCGTGGGTCAACGTCTACGCTGGCTCCCATGCCTGGCCCTCTGCTCGCGATCGACGCGCCGTTCGTCCTATACCGCTCGTTCTTCGCGCTCCCTGATTCGATCGAAGGGACCGCCGGGCGTCCGATCAACGCGCTGCTCGGCGCCGTGAACCTGATCCTGAGGATCGCCGCCGACCGTAACCCGCGTGCGATCGTCGTCTGCTTCGGCGCCGAAGCCGCCAAGTACCGGACCGACCTGTACCCGCGTTACCACGCCGACCGGCCACCGGTCCCCGACGCACTGGCGTGGCAGTTCGACCGTGCGCCGGACCTGTTCGACGCCTTCGGCTGGACCACGATGTCGACTGACGAGCTCGAGGCCGATGATCTGCTCGGCGCGCTCGCGACGGCCGAGGCGCAGGACGGCGGGACGGCGCTGATCATGACCGGCGACCGCGACATGTACCAGTGCGCGACCGAGCGGATCAGCGTCGTCTATCTCAAGCAGCGCTCGAGCGGGTTCGAGGAGGTGGACCCCGACGAGGTCGTCGCGCGCTACGGGATCCCGCCGAGGCTGGTGCCCGACTTCATCGCGCTGCGCGGTGATCCCTCCGACGGGCTGCCCGGCGCCCCCGGGATCGGCGCCAAGACCGCCGCCGACCTGCTCCAGCGCCACGGATCGCTCGACGGGGCGATCGCCGCCGCCGATCAGGAACGGCCACGGGTCGCTGCCGCCCTGACCGACGGGGCCGACGAGCTGCGCGCGTTTCGCGCGATCGCGACCCTGCACCGAGCCGACGTCCGGCTGCCGCCCGACCGCCCCACCGATCTCGACGGCGGCGCCGAGGCGGCGCGGGCGCTGGGGATGAATCGGCTCGCCGAGCGGCTCGAAGCGGCCGACTCGCTCGCCGACCTCTGATCGGGCGTCGCGCACGACGCGGAGCGGCGTGGACCAAACCGCGAAGCCCGTCGCCGTCGGCGGCACGCCCTACTGCGAGTTGAGGTATGCGACCACGGCGAGCACGCGCCGGTGGTCGTCCTGGGACACCGGCAGGCACAGCGAGCCGAAGATGTTCTTGACGTGCTTCTCGACGGTGTGCTCGGTGACGAACAGGCGCTCGGCGATCGCGCGGTTGGAACGTCCCTCGGCCATCAGCGCCAGCACCTCGCGCTCGCGGTCGGTGAGCTGCTCGAGCGGATTGTCCGCCTGCCGCCGCCTACCCACGAGCTCGTCGACGACCGCCGGGTCGAGAACCGAGCCGCCGTTGCCGACGCGGTTGACGCTCGACGACAGTTCGTCGAGGTCGGACACGCGCTCCTTGAGCATGTAGCCGACTCCGTCGGTCCCAGCCGACAGGAGCTCGAGCGCGTAGCGCGCGTTGACGTGCTGCGACAAGACGAGCAGCCCCACCGACGGCCACCGTTCGCGGATCACATGCGCGGCGCGGAGCCCCTCGTCGGTGTGCGTGGGCGGCATCCGGATGTCGACGATCGCGACGTCCGGGCTGGTCCGCTCGACGAGCTCGAGCAGGCCGTCGGCGTCGCCGGCCAGCCCGACGACGTCGAACCCCGCCTCCTGGAGCAGGCGGGCGAGGCCTTCGCGCAGGATCACTGCGTCGTCGGCGAGCACTACGCGCACGGGACCTCGGCTCGGACCGTAGTTCCCCGCCCCGGAGGGCTCGAGACCGTGAACCGGCCTCCGAGCGCCTCGACGCGGTCCGCGAGCCCGCGCAGGCCCGAGCCGCCGGCGGTGACGGCGCCGCCGATCCCGTCGTCGGCGACCTCGAGCGTCAAGCACCGATCCGAGTAGGAGAGCGAGACCCGCACCTCGGTCGCATGAGAGTGCTTGACGGCATTGGTGAGCGCCTCGCTGGCGACGAAGTACGCGGCCGTCTCGACCTGGTCTGCGAGGCGCTGGTCGAGGGCGATCTGCACGTGGGTCGGGAGCCCCGCCCGGCGGCACAGCTCGTCGAGCGCCGCGGCGA
>DATNKY010000447.1:0-3430 GCA_035603155.1 Solirubrobacteraceae bacterium | reverse complement strand
GTCCAGCTCACCCGCCCACAACAACCGCGCCAACGTCCGCGCGTCAAGCCGATCGGTCTTCGCGCGCGCGTGCACGATCCCGGTGTCTCCCGGACTGACCACGATCACCCGCGCGACGTGAGGCTCGAGGATCCGCACGATCTCCCACGCGCTACCGGTCATCTCCAAAACGACCCTGTCGGTATCCACCAGACTGTCGGCCAACGCACGCAAACCCTCGGGCGTGCTCGACACCCGGCCGGCAGACCGGACCTGCCCAGCCTCGCAGATCGCGACCTCGCAGAACTCCAAGTGAACGTCCAACCCCACCGCACGACTCACCACAACCTCCTTCACTCGACTGCGTCAATTGGAGAGCGAAGGGGGCAAACGACACAGACGGATACGCGCTCGCAGCGCAACCGGGCAAGTCGCAGGGGCGGCCATCGAATGCTCGGGCTCGCAGCCCACGTGGCAAATCGGCCTGCCCCACCGCGTTCTCCCAAGGCCCCTGTCCCAGTTCGCCGGACCCTAAGCCCGACCCCGGACAACAACCTCAAAAAGCATTTTCATGCCACGAATCCGATCGTGCGCTGCGCGCCGACCGTCGCGATCGGCTCGTCGCCGATGCGATCACCCGATTCGCGTAACAAGGTCGCAAAAGCACTCGTCGCAGGTGCTCGATCCTGCAGGGCCGAAGTCACGAAAGTCGACGACGGACCGCAGCTGCATCCCGCCGTAAGCAGCTATCTCGAATGACGCGAGAATGGCCTGCAAGAGTGCACGAAATTCGAGCGGATCGACCGGCACCAGGATGAGCTGTATGGCGACGCGCGCAGGGATGAGCTGCCCGAGGAGTTGCGCACGCGGAAGGGGCGCGTGGCTGCGCTGAAGGCAGCGAAGGGAGCTTTAGGCAAAAACGCGAGGCTCGGCGGCGTGCGGGTGAGGAGGTCGCACAGGCGGTTGAGTTGGAGCTTGATCCGGAGCGGCTGGTGACGCGTGGGATGGGCCGGCAGATGTGGCTGCGGGAGCGGCGCCGGTTGCTTGACGGCAAGCGCGAGCAGTACGCAACGCCGATTCCCCGGCTTCGGGCCGAGCGGTTGACCGAGGTCAAACGGCGCTTTGATGAGGAGTTCACGCTCGAGCTTGCCGCTAACGCCTGTTATGAGGCCTATCGGGTGGGTGGACGGATGAAGGATGGGCCGCGATTGGTCGCGGCCCAGACGCCTACGAACCATCGCTGGTGCCCGATGGTCGGATCAATACCACCGATCCCGATTCGCGCCGATGCGCACCTAGGGGCAGCCCGCCGTGCAGGGCTACAACGCCCAGGCCGCGATGAGCGAGCGGGCAGATCATCGTCGCCGCCGAAGCGGCAGCGTCGCGGGCCGGCGAAGGCGGCGTAGGAGTGCTGTCGGACCGGCCGATCCTCGTGTTCAGCCTGAGCATCGGCAAAGGACTCATGACGATCTCGATGCCAGATCGATTCCGGCTCGCGGCCCCGAGGGGACGTCGACGACGGATTGGCATGGCGATGGGGCTGCTTGAGCAGTCTCGGTTGGCGTCATGCCCGCGGCCAGGGCGCACGAAGTCCACGCCGCTGACTCGGAGGCGGATCGCTGTATGGCGGTTGAAGTAGCCGCCACGCGTGGCTCGTGCGCGGCGCGATGGGCGAGACGGATCGTGTGCCAACGGGCGGCCGCGCGATGTAGGTCATCGATGTGAGCGCTGGCGAGCGCTCGAGCGAGAGCGGGGTGCAGCATTGTGAGCCTCCTCTAGCGAGTCAGGTCCTGCTCGGCATCAAGCAGCTCGAGCCGAACGGCCAGGTGCTCCTGCGCCGACCCGATTGCGTACGCGGTCATTCCGGTCCTCCAGGTGTCGGGGGTTTGCCATCCGCGTATTGAGACGCCGGCGGGGCCGAAGAAGGGTCAGTGCCTGTTGCGCGGTCGCCGGGGCGACCCTTTCTTGGCGCGCGCGACGTCATAGCTGTTAATGCCGGCGAAATCGGAGTCGAGATGCGAGGATCAGAAGATGGGCCAATCGCTGCTGACGCGCGCTGCACAAGGCGAGCAGGAGGCATTCCGCGAGCTAACCGACCCCTACCGGCGAGAGCTCCAGTTCCACTGCTACCGGATCCTCGGCTCGATGCAAGACGCTGAGGACGCGCTCCAGGAGACGTTGCTGAGCGCCTGGCGCGGTCTGTCGGGCTATGAGGGCACGGCATCGCTGCGCGCGTGGCTCTACCGGATCGCCACCAATCGATGTCTCGATGCCCTGCGCGCGCTCGGCCGCCGGTCGCCGCCGGCACCCGAGCCGCCATTCGCCCCGCCGGAGCCGACGAGACTCGGCGAGGTGACTTGGCTCCAGCCCTACCCCGACGCCCTGCTCGAGGGGATCATCGATACGGCGCCGGGTCCAGACGCTCGATACCAGACCCGGGAGACCGTCGAGCTCGCGTTCGTCGCAGCCCTGCAGCATCTCCCACCACGCCAACGCGCCGTCCTACTTCTCCGCGACGTCCTCGGCTTCCACGCCGCCGAGGTAGCCGACACGCTCGAGACAAGCGAGGACTCGGTCAAAAGCGCCCTCAGGCGCGCGCGGGTAACGACCGAACGCCTATTTCCCGCGTCAGACCGGGGCCGAGCGCCAGAGCCCAACTCACCGACAGAACACGAGCTCGTTCGCCGTTTCGCCGATGCCTGGATGGCCGACGACATCGACGGCGTCGTCGCGCTACTCACCGAAGACGCGTGGTTCACGATGCCGCCGCCCCCGCTCGAATACCAGGGCCGCTCGGCGATCTACGAATACCTAAATTGGCGGGGCGGGCGCCGCCACAAGCTGATCCCAACCCGAGCCAACGGCCAGCCAGCATTCGGCTGCTATCGCACCGACTCGCAAACACCGATCGCGCACGCCGTCGGAGTGCTCGTGCTGACTCTCGCGGGCGACCGCGTTTCTGCGATTACCCACTTTGTCGACAGCAGCGTTCTCGGCCGCTTCGGGCTGCCTCGCACCCTTCCTAGCTGATCCCATCACCAGCGTCGGTGAGGCGCACGTTGCGACTGTTGCGCTCCAGCAGCGTAACTCCGAATTGTGCCCCGAGTCGGCGGATCTGCTGGCACCGAGCGCAACTCCGCGGCGGCGCGGCGCTAACCGCCGGGCAAGCGGACGCTCCCGGCAGCAATCGGCGAGCGCGTCCGCTTCAGCAGCCTCTGCGGCAGTCGGGCTCAGACTTCCCCTCATCGACCGAAGGTGCCACGACGGCGCCGTGGCTGCAACACGCGTGATCCAACAGCGCGCCCCGGACGGCCGGCGCGGCTTCTTTCATGCGCCGGCGGTCGTTCGAGCTGACGATCGCTTCCGTGGAGGCGTCGGCGTTCGCCTACGAGCGCTTCGGCGACATTCCGCTCCCCGGGAGTCGTGCGGCCTGGATCGCCGGTGCGGCCGC
>DATNKY010000025.1:0-8652 GCA_035603155.1 Solirubrobacteraceae bacterium | reverse complement strand
GCTGGCTTGCATGACGATCATTCTGCCCCGTCCGACGCCGGATCGTCGTCCATCGGCACCCGCGTCGTGGTCGCAGGAGCCGGATCGGTTGCTCAGCGGGGGCTGAAGGCCAGCCGCGCCGAGCCGGTCCGCTCGGCGTAGATGCCCGACGGCCGCTGGTACTCCTCCCGAGTCAGGGGGCTGGAGAGGACGAAGTCGGCGGTGGCTCGGTTGCAAGCCGTCGGGACGTTGCAGACCACCGCGATGCGCAGCAGGGCCTTGACGTCGACGTCATGCGGTTGGGGTTCCAGTGGATCCCAGAAGAAGATCAGGACGTCGATCCTGCCTTCCGCGATCGCCGCGCCGACCTGCTGGTCGCCGCCGAGCGGCCCGCTTAGGAACCGTTGCACGGTGAGGCCGAGTTCGTCAGCCAGCAGCGAACCGGTAGTCCCGGTGGCGTGCAGCTCGTGCGTTGCGAGCGTCTGGCGGTTGAACTCAGCCCATTCGAGCATCTCCGCCTTGCAGTTGTCGTGCGCGATCAAGGCGATGCGCTTGCGACTCGGCATCAGGTTGACGATGTCAGCCATCGGGGAGTGGGTCATCTCGGGTCCGTTCGCTGGGGTTCGGGACCCTCTGCCTGCCTCTCCGTGCAAGGTAGACACGAACGGCCATAGGCACAAATATGAATCATCGCGGATAACCATAGGAAACGCTTATGCCGCGAAGGCGTCGTCAGCGAGTCACGCTTGTCGCCGCCGCCGGCTCTCTCCGCGCGTTGCCATGTGGGCGGTGGCGATCTCGACGGGCGAGATCGCCACCGGAGTCGGAAGTCCGCGGACGGGGCTCGTTGGCTCCGTCCGCGCCCGCGATGCGGCTAGGCGTTGGCGGTCTCACGCTCCGCGCTGCGGAGCACACCTGCGCGGTTCTTGTGGGCGCGCTCGTAGGCGGCGACGTCGTTCGTGCGCTGCTCGTCGCCCTCGCCGAGCACGGCTTCGATTTCGGCGACGGTGAGCTCGTCGTATCCAGGCCACGGCTCTTGTTTGCGCAGTGCGCTGATGCGGCTCAGCACCGTGGTGCGGTTGTCATTCTTGCGCTCGTAGGAGTCGATCTTGGCGAGGTCGATCTGCGAGAGCTCGGGTAGCTTGCCGAGGATCTCTTCGGCGGTGAGCGAGTCATACCGCGGAATCGAGAGATCGTTCTCGGTGGCGACTGCGCCCTTTATCTGTCCCTCGACCTGCGCGACGCCAGGGACCTTGCGTGCCTGCCGGGCGGTGCGCTTGGCACGCGTTCTTGTTCCGCGTGCCGTTTGCTTGACCTCATGCAGGGCTTCGCGCGTCGCGTCTGCGGCGCCGGTCGTTGTGATGTCGTAGGACGGCTTTCCCTCGACATCCGCTCCGACGACTGCATCGGTGAGCTTGGGAATCTCTCGCGTGATGCGCCCGAGCATGCGCTCCTCATCGGCGCGGATCGAGGTGGCGAGCTTTGCTGTCTGCTCATCTCCGACCCTGGTCGCGAGGCGCTCCAGAGCGATGTAGGTCGCGATCTCAAGTGCTTCGGTCGCACATGCGTCCTTCGCGTTCTTGAGGACCTTCTCCTCACCGCCCGATCCGCGCAGCAGGTCAAGCGAAGTCTTGCTCAGAGCAAGGCTCTGACCGACCAGCGTCTCCGCGAGGCCGACAAACACCTGCACTGGGTTGCGCCCCTGCTCGAGCTCGCCCAAGCGCTCCTTGGTGCGTTGGGCGTGCCTGCGCGTCTCGTCCAGGTGCTTCTCGAGCGCGTTGCGGTAGGAGCCGCGCGGGGTCATCGCGATCTGGGACCGAAGCACGCTCACCAGGCCAACTTCGGTGGCATGCGCTTCGCCCAGGTACTGCACGACCTTCTGTTCTGACTTGCTCATCAAACTGCCTTCCGTCGTGATGTCGGTAAGAAGAGATCTCGCATTCCGCCCCGAGGACGCCCCCAAGCGAGCCCTATATGGCAACTACCCGCTCAACGACAGCCTTACCCCTGACCACGACCGTGGTCGTCTCGGCCTTGGCCGCGAACGTAAACCCGCAGCGACGCCGGTGACAGCGGCCGTTACGTGCCCCGCACCCAACGTGTCAGCGTGGAACCGGCGCTCGGGACTGACCGACCGGTCTCGCGACGTCGCTCAGGCGAGACCGGCGATTGCTGGAGCCGGGTGGCTGTGGTCCTCGATCAGCCGCCGGGCCATCGCCTTGGCACGTTGTGCCGCGGTGGGGTCGCCCTCGGCAGCCGAGACGATCGAGCCTTTCATCAGGATGTGCCAGGAGCGGGCGAACTCGTCCGGGTCGCTCAAGCCCGCCTCCTCGGCGAGCTGGCGCACGATCGAGCGGATGTTCTCCAGGTGCTCGATGCTCGCTCTGCCGGCTGGGTGAGAAGCCCCGAGCTCGAGTAGGACGTTGATGAACGAGCACGCTTCGAAGTCCTCGCGGTGAAACCACTCGTCGAACAAGTCGAAGATCGCCAGCAGCTGCTCCTCGGGGGTGCCGGCGCTACGTCTGGCCTCGGCCTCGACCCAGCCCCGGGTCCAGCGCTGCTCGCGGAGCTCCAGGAATGCGACGACCAGATCGTCTTTGGAAGGGAAGTGCCGGTAGAGCGTCGCCTTCGTGATACCGGCGCGGTCGACCAGTTCGTTGACCCCGACGTCACGTACGCCACGGCGCGCGAACAGGTCATACGCGGTCACGAGAATGCGCTCCCGGACCGGTGACTCGCGGGTGCCCTCGGTTTCCAAAGTGGGGGACATCGCGAGTAGGATAGCGCTTGACATACCGGTCTGTCTACTGTAGACATACAAGTCGTTCTCTCAACCCATCTATGGAGGCGTTCTTGCACGCGCATCTCAGTCGGCGGCAGAACGCCCGGTCGGCACCATGAGCCGTCAAGCGCCCTCGAGGCGCTCGGCGTTCGCAGGTCAGGAGAGTCGGGCTCGCGGATCCGCGGCGGATTCGGCGCTTGGGCGAATCGAGCCGCGGGAGCTGTTCGTGCGCTGGCAGCAGGATCGCGATCACGCGGCACGCGATGAGCTCGTCGCGCGGTTCTTGCCGCTGGCGCGGAAGCTGGCTCGGCGCTACGCCGGGGCCCACGAGCCGTTTGATGATCTGCTGCAGGTAGCGAGCTACGGGCTGCTGAAGGCGCTGGACCGCTTTGACATCGATCGCGGGACCGCATTCTCCTCGTTCGCCGTGCCGACGATTGTCGGCGAGCTCAAGCGGTATTTCCGCGATCTAGGCTGGTCCGCGCACGTTCCCAGAGGAGCCCAGGAACTCGCGCTGAAGATCCAACGCGCCCAGGATCGGCTCACAAGGGAGACCGGGCGCTCGCCGACCATCGCCGAGCTCGCGCAATATCTCGAGCTGAGCAGCGAACATGTGCTCGAGGGGCTCGAGGCCGCCGCAGCACACCACTCATCGTCGCTTGACGCCCCTCACAACGACGGCGACGGCGATTCCGGAACGCTGGCCGACACGCTCGGCCAGAACGACGCCGGCCTGCAACTCGTCGAGGACGCGACAACGGTTGCCACCGCAATGCAAACGCTCTCAGAGCGCGAGCGACATGTGGTCCAACTTCGGTTCTTCGAGGACCGCACGCAACGCGAGATCGCCGAGCAGATCGGCGTCACTCAGATGCAGATCTCGCGGATCCTGCGACGAGCGATCTCAGCGCTGAACCAACTAACGTTGCCCGAAACCCCCGTCGCCAACGACCCAGCGCCTGCTTGACCGCTCCCCGCTAGGCGTACGCTCGCTTGCCGAGGTGGCCTATCAACACATCTTGGTCGAGTACGACGGGACCTCGGATGGAGATGCGGCGGTGCTTGCGGCCCGTAACTTGGCATTGCGCGACGGCACGCGCCTTACGATCGTCACGGTCGTCGTCCTCGAGCAGACGATGCGCCGCGTCACGCGTCTGCCGATGCTGACAAGTGTCTGGAACGATGTCCTGCTCGACCGCGCCCGCGCCGATCTCGAACGCGCCGACCAACTGCTCGACGCGCCGGCCCAGTGCACGGTGCTGTTCGGTCCTCGGACCAGAGCGCTCGCGGCGGGCGCCGCGGAGTTCGGCTGCGACGCGATCATGCTCGCAGCACCCAAATCTCGCTGGCATGTGCGGCTCCTTTACCGACGCCGCTCACGTCGCTTGTCGCACCTCGCCGGCGTGGCGGTCCTACGCCCGCGCTGACGGTGCGCCGGCTCGTCTGACCCGACCAGTCGGAACGGCGAGCTGCACGACCGACGTCCGCGTGGTTCTGCGAAGCCGGCGACGCGCCGCGTTAAAAGTTCACCTGTTTAGGTAATGAAACGCGGCGGCTGGTTAGAGAAGATCCGACGCGTTCCAGTGCCTGTCGTCAAAGGGGGTGGGTGTGCAGCGTCTCGGTACCCATGCGATCGTCTCTCGCGTTTGGGTTGTGGGTCTCGGCCTGGCGCTGCTGCTCTCGTTTGCGGGAAGTGCTCGGGCTCGTGATGCCGCCGCGGTGAGGATTGTCTCGCCGCGCCCCGGAGTGCTGGTCACGAGCCGGTTGGTCACGGTTCGGGTGCGCACGGCTCGTTCGGCACTCAGGCTCCACGTTGGGGCGTACGGCAACGGAGTTGCCTACAGGAACATCAGCGCGCGCTTTCGCCGCACCGGTCCAGGTGCATTCAGCGCTCGGCTGCGCCTCGGGGGCGTGCTGGGTCAAGGCGTCAACTGGATCTACGTGACGGCGCGCAAGCGGTCGGGCGCACGTGTCGGGGATGCCAGTCGCAGCTTCACGATCGCACGTCCTACGAGCCGTGCGGGGTCCGCGCCTGGCTCCGCGCGGCCGCTCCTGACCGTGCAACGGTTTGAGCACGGGCGGTACGAGCGCCCGCCGCTCGATATCCGCGTCTTGGCCCGCCCGGGCGCGACGATCCGCGCGCTGCTCAACGGGCGCGGAGCCCGCCGATCGTTCGAGCGCCGCCGGGGCGGTCGCTGGGTGGCGCACCTCGGCGTCAAGGACGGCCTGCGGTTTGGCGCGAACCGACTCGTGGTCACGGCGTTTACGCGCTCGGGGCTGTACCAGCGCGTGTCCAAGTCGGTCCTCGTCAGCCGCCGACGCCCGCTCGTTGACGCGGGTCGTGACATGCAGGCGCGGGTCGGGCGAGGGGTGCGCCCCAATGGAAAGCTGACCAGGGGAGCGCGCGGCAGGCGCCTGATCCTGCGCTGGCGGGTTGTGGCCCGGCCACACGGGCCGCGCCCGCGTCTGCTGGACGCCAGTAAGCGACGCCCGGTCCTGATCCCCCACGTCAAGGGCACCTACCGACTCCGGCTGTACGCGAGCTACGACCGGCGCGGGGCGCGGGCGGTCGCCTCCACGGCGTCCGTGGGCAGCGGTGGGGCCCGCGCGGTCACCGCTGTCGCGCCCGGATCCACTGACACCGACGACATGGTCGTCGACGCCGCCCCAGACGCACCCCCAAGCGGCGTGCCGGTTCAGACGATCGACTCTCTAGGCGGCCAGGTCGGGACCAGCGTGGAAGGGAACTTCTACCCGCTGACCGCGGGCGACTCGGTCCAACTGCTGGCGCTCAACCGCACGACCCTGACGGTGGACAAGTCCGCCAGCTACGCCGCCAATCAGATGGGGCAGCTGCTCAGTGATCTCAACAACCTCCCCACGACGAACCCAGACTGCCTGTTGGACTCCAGCAACCCGGATCTGGTGATCCTCAGCGGGGACGGTCAGGCCGCCTCGTACGACGGCACCGACGCGGCGGACCTGCAGCAGGCGATCGACCAGATCGGGGGCATCCTGTCAAACGCTCCGACGACCGGGGTGGCAAGCGGGGCGGTGCCGTCCGCCGGCAACGGCCAGTCGCAGGGCGACTGGTCGGTCGTCGGAATCCCCGGCATTTCACAGGGGCAGGCCTATCAGCTGATCGGGCTGCAGCAGGGCGCGGGAGCGACCGCGGGCGCGATGAGCGGCAACTTCCAGATCGACTCGACCGGCTGCCACTACGCGTTCACGTGGGCGCCCGAGTACGACCCGTACGACACAAGCCGATCGAGAACAGCCACCCAGAACGAGATGGTCATCGACGCCAACGACTACGCATCGTCGAACCTGCCGCTCGCGGGGCATCAGGCTGACACCGGCTATCAGCTGATGTGGCTTGACGCCGATACGCTGAAGGTACGCGCCAGCGAGACCTTTGGCCTCGACGCGCTCGATGGCCTGGCGGCCACCCTGCGGTCGATAATCGCCGATCCGAAGCCGGGGCTGCTGTTCCTCAACACGATCGGAGACGTGCAGACCCCGTTTTACACCGCCAAGCCCGGCAGCAGCGGCGATAGCTGCCAGGGCGCTGGTTCGTGCCCGGGCGCGGGGTCGGACGGCAACAACTTCGGCGGCATCGTGTTCGCGCAGATCACCACGCTGTTGCAGGAGTTCGGCGCCAACCCGTACGTGTACATCATGGCCGGCTCGAGTCACCCGGGCGATCCCGGAACGTCCGGTGGGTACAGCTTGGTCGGCGTCACCGGCCTGGCCCGCCTGCAAGGGCCGAACGCCGGCGCCGAGCTGAGCACGCGGATGTACTCCGGCACGATCGCGCGCCTGACCGGATTGCTGACGCGCAGCCGCCAAGGAGTGCTGACGCCCAGCTCGAGCACATCGCCCGGCGTGAGCCAGGATCCGACCGTCCTCGAGCCCAGTCTGCAGCAGGTCCTAGGACGGCCGGCGCAGCCGTTTAAGCCGTTCTCGACGCCCGGCGAGCAGGCGGCCCAACTGTATATCGAGCAGGGGCTCGATCTGACCGTCGACCCGAACTTCGGCATCCGCGGCCTGTACTGGCAGACCCCGACCCTCGACTGGGATCACCTGCAGTCACAGCTCATGAACCTGCCGCCATGCGCCACCAACCCGTGCGCCGGCAGCTATTCCGATGTCGAGCAGACCCTCTCGAAGGAGTTCGGGGAAGTCGAGGACGTACGCAACGCGCTGATCGGGACCGACGGCAAAGGCGGCCTGTATGGGTTGTTCAACGACGTGTTCATCGACCAGGACTCGTTCAAGTTCCAGGGCATCATCAACATCATCCAGCGCTCCTTCGAGCCGCCCTTGAGCGCGATCCGCGGCCCGAGCGCGCTCGGCATCCTGTCCGGGGCACTCGGAATAGCCGGGGGGATCGGGGGCTTCGTTCCGTTCGTCGGTGAGGAATTCGCGGCGGTCACCGAGGTTGGTGCCGGCATCGCCGATATCTACGAGGCCTCCGACTCCGATGGAGGCGGTGAGTCGGTATTCGACCCGTACGGGTTCCACTCGACGACGGCGGCACTGGCGACCGATCTCGGCAACGCATACCAAAACATCACCGCGACGATCGACCAGGCCTATGACCTGATCGTCTCCGACGCCGGCCGGCTCGACGCTGCGGATCCGCTGGCGCGGAAGTCCGTCACCTTTGGCGGCTGGCTGCTGGGAAATGCGAACACTGACCAAATCACCGGTCGCCTGGAGCAGACATCCGAGCAGTTCATGTGGCTCACGATGGCGCAGCCCGTATTTGCCACCTACGAGTGCGCGAGAGAGGACGAGGGCGGAGTCACGAAGCACAACCCGGCTGCCGTTCTGCCGACGAACATCAACTTCCCACCGCTCCCGTCGCCCAACATCAACTTCATCAACACCTGGTGGAACCTGTATCCGACGTGGATAGTGCTCGCGACGCGAAACCATTGGGGCTTCCCGACCCCGGTGTCGAAGACGATCACCAACCAACTGTTCGCTCCCGGCGGCGTGGGCTTCCGGCCCGAATACTTTGACGCGTCCGCGAACGCCGCCTACGTCGGCTCCTCCGGCGGGAGCAACTACTACAACAAGAACCTGGCCCCGGCGAGCTACGGCCTGCTGCACAAGAACATGAACATGTGGAAGAACGCGGAGTTCAACCACGGGCTCTCCCTACGCGTCAACTGGTCGATGTACACGCCCGCGTGCGGATGGGGTCAGCGTCTGCGCTGGTCAGATCCGGACCCCAACGCGCCCGCCTCGCGCGACCCCGTGGCGTCGAGCACGGGCGGCGCGGGTCCGCACGACTTCGACTCCCAATGGGACCCGAGCACCAACCCGTTCGCCAACCCCTGAGCGTGGGTTGTCGCGCAAGTCGGCGACCCATCGAGGCAGGGAGGCCGGGGGTTGAGCTCGCCCGGGTCGTCCGTATGATCCACAGCATGTCGTTAGGCATACGTTGTCGCTGCTGGTGGTGGCCGCTTCTCACGCGGCCCCGCTGATCTGTGTTCTTGGGCCGCTCCTGGGCGGTCCGCTGGCGAAGCTGACGATGTGTGCTCGGGAGGGCCCCTCTTGCGAAAGGCTCTTCCATGCTTGATCTCGATTCCACTTCCGATCCGCGTTCTCGGGTGTTCGCGGCGCGAGTGCTGACCGGTGATCGCCCGACCGGCCAGCTGCACCTCGGCCATCTCTTCGGGACCTTGTTGAACCGGCTCAAGCTCCAGGCGCAGGGCGTAGAACTGATGGTGCTGGTCGCCGACTATCAGACGATCACCGACCGCGACAGCCCCGCGTCACTTCCGGAGGATGTCGACGAGCTCGTCGCCGACTACCTGGCGGTCGGGATCGACCCGACGCGTGCGACGATCTTCGCCCATTCGCTCGTGCCCGAGCTCAAT
>DATNKY010000794.1:0-6047 GCA_035603155.1 Solirubrobacteraceae bacterium | reverse complement strand
CGCGGGCGTTCGAACTGCAGGGCGATCTCGGGTTCACCGAGGCCGAGCAGGTCACTCGGGCGGTGCTCGACGCGCCGACCGAGTTCGTCGTGCTTGATCTGCGACGCGTGCGCCATGTCCACGAGGCGGCGATCGCGCTGCTCGCCGGCCTAGGTGATCGGATCAATGCGCTGTCGGCCGCGCCTGACGAGCTCACGCAAGCGATGAGCGCTCAGCCGTTCGAGGAGCTCGACCGCGCGCTCGAATTCTTTGAGAACAGGCTGACCGGCGACACCGCCGCACCGGCACTCGCGAGTATCGGTGACCACCCCGTGCTGCGCGGGATCTCCGCCGACGATCTCAGGCTGCTCGAGGGCCAGCTCGCGCCCCGATACTTCGCGGCCGGCGACTACCTGATGCGGGCAGGGGAAGCGGTCAACGAGCTGCTGCTGATCACCAGTGGCGTGGTCAGCGAGACCGTCCATCTTGCGAGCGGCGACGAGCGCCGCGTAGCCACATTGACCGCTGGGATGACGATCGGCGAGCTGGCCCTGCTCACCGGGAGCCACCGCGTCGCAGACGCGCGCGCCGACACCGAGGTCGAGTGCCACGCGCTGCCGGCCGACGCGTTGGCCGGTCTGCGCCGGCTTGACGCCGAGCTGCGGTCGACGTTACTGCGCAACCTGCTAGAGACCGTCGCGGCTCGCAGCACCCGCACACGCCAAGATCTCGCGACGCTCGTCGACTGAGGCTCAACCGTCTAGTTCGAGAACATCCCGCCGCGGACTAATATTGTCGCTATGGCTACAAGTGCGCCTCCCGCACCGCTCACCTCCGACCTCTGCTGGCTGCTCGGACGCGCGAGCCACGCGCTGACTACGGAGCTGACCGCGGCGCTGGAGAAGAAGGGCATGTCTCCCCGCGCTCACAGCGTGCTCGCTACCGCGATGACCGGTGAGTACACACAGAGCGAGGTGGCGCGAGCGGTAGGCCTGGACAAGACCACGATGGTCGTCGCGCTGGACGAGCTGGAGGCCGCTGGCCTGGCCGAACGCCGCCCGTCCCCGGGCGACCGGCGTGTTCGCGTGATCGCGGTCACGCCGGCGGGTCGGCGCAAGGTGCGCGAGGCAGAAGTGGTCATGGACCGGGTGCGTGAGGACGTGCTCTCCAGTCTCAGCGCCGGCGACCGCGAGGTGTTCCTGCGGGCTCTCGGTAGCCTGGCTTGCGGGCGGCTCTCAGAGCCGGTGGCGTGTGAGCACGCCGTGCGCCGGCGGGCGTAAGGGCCGCTTCCCTCCCAGCTAAGGCTCCGGGCGCTCACACGCGCGGCGATCTCCCGATGTGCGGAGGGGAGACGTAGTCGATTCTGGCTCTTGTGAGCAGCGAGCGCCATGAATGCCGATACAGCTCGGACAAGTGCGATGTCACTTGCGATTCGCCACGGCGGCCAGGCGTCACGGGATGGTTCACAACGAGATCGTCCCGTAACAGACGATCTGATACGGTTCTGTCTTGAATCGACAAATGGGAGATGGTTGATGACCTCTTATGACAACAAAGCCTCAGTCAGCCAGCTTCCCGGCGGGGATCGCAGCCGCTGGATTGCGCTGGTGGCGCTGTGCGCCGGCTTTCTGATGATCATCCTGGACCAGACGATCGTGAACGTGGCTCTGCCTTCGATCCAGAACGATCTGCACTTCTCGCAGTCAAGCCTGGCGTGGGTGGTGAATGCGTACCTGATCGCTTTCGGCGGCTTGCTGCTGCTCGTCGGGAGGCTGGGTGACCTGATCGGGCGCCGGCGGATCTTCCTCTCCGGCCTGGCGTTGTTCACCACAGCATCGATGCTGTGCGGACTGTCGCAGAGCCAGGGTCTGCTGATCGGCGCGCGCTTTGTTCAGGGCATCGGCGGCGCGATGACCGCCGCTGTGATCCTCGGGATGATCGTGACCATGTTCCCCAAGCCTCACGAACAGGCCAAGGCGATCAGCGTGTACAGCTTCGTCGCCTCGGCCGGGGGCGCGCTGGGTCTGCTTCTCGGAGGCGTGATCACCCAGGAGATCAACTGGCACTGGATCTTCTTCGTCAACCTGCCAATCGGGATCGCCACCGCCTTCTTCGCCGTCCGGCTGCTGCCCGATGACCGCGGCATAGGGCTGGACCGCGGGGCCGACGCACCCGGCGCGGTGCTGTTGGTGAGCGCGCTGATGCTCGCGGTGTACACGATCGTTGAGGCCGGCCACTACGCGTGGGGCTCGACCCGCACGATCGGCTTCGGTGTGGCCGCCGTAGCACTGCTCGCCGGATTCATCGTCCGCCAGAGGACAGCGGCAAACCCGCTGATCCCGCTGCGGATATTCCGCTCTCGCACGGTGACCGGAGCCAACCTGGTCCAGATCCTGATGGTGGCTGGACTGTTTGGGATGTTCTTCCTGGGCGCGCTTTACATGCAGCGGGTGTTGGGATATGACGCGATCCAGGTCGGCCTGGCCTTCCTTCCGGTGGCACTGGGGATCGCGGTGATGTCGCTGGGGTTCGCGGCGCGGCTGATGGAGCGCTTTGGCGCCAAGCAGACGCTCGTACCGGGGTTGCTGCTGGTGGCGATTGGGCTTGTCCTTCTCCGGACCAGCCCAGTTCACGCTCGGTACCTGCCTGACCTGCTGCCAACGATGGTGCTGTTCGGGATCGGCGCGGGACTGGCATTCCCGTCGCTGATGACGCTGGCCATGTCCGCCGCGACCGCCGAGGACTCCGGCCTGGCCTCCGGCTTAGTCAACACGACCCAGCAGGTGGGAGGCGCGCTTGGGCTGGCGGTGCTCGCGACCCTGTCGGCCAACCGGACGAGTACGCTGCGCCACGATGGCGGCTCGCTCGCAGGCTCGCTGACGAGTGGGTTTCACCTGGCCTTCACCGTCGCCGCGGCGCTCGTAATCGTCGCGATCGGGGTGGCGGTGACGGTGCTGTCGACCCCTGCGGCGCACGCTGACGACGCCGTAGCGCTCCCCGAGGCGATTGAGCTCGAGGAAGCGGCCTAGCCGTCCCTGCAAAAGGGTCACCGGCGCGCCCGCGCCGGTGACCCTTGCATCGGCGCGGAGGGTCCGCACGTGTGCCGGCGCCGAACCTGTCGCCGTCAGCTGGGGCTTGCGCCTGAGTGGTTGAACCGCCGGGCGACTGCAGGATCGCCGAACAGCGAGATGCGGGAGATGCCACCGTCGCGTAGGCCCAGGACCGCGACGCCGAACAGATCGCCGTACCGGTAGACGATTGCCGCCGGTTGGCCGTTGGCACGGGTGGGATGCATCGTCCACTCTCCGGGTTGGCCGATCACGGTCGTCAGGTAGGGCAGGCACGTCGCCCGACCGGAGAACCATGTGCGCGCGGGGGTCATCTCGAGCATGGCGTCATCACGCAGCGTGCGTTCGAGCAAGCCGACATCTGAGGTCTCGAAGGCGCGCATATAGGTCTCAAGCAGCCGATCCGACGTCGGCTCGTCGGCCTCGTGCAGAGGCTCGTCGATTGTCTCGAGCGTCGCGCGGGCGCGCTGGAGCAGGCTCTTGACCGCCGCGGCGCTGATGTCGAGCGTCTCACCGATCTCCGCTGCCGAGAAGTCAAGCGCCTCGCGCAACAGCAGGGCGCTGCGCTGACGTGCCGGCAACCGCTGCAGGCTTGCCGCGAGTGCCAGACGCAGCCGCTCGCGCTCGACCACGGTCTTCGCCGGATCGGCGTCGACGGAGACAAGTGCGTCCGGGAGGGGCTCCAGCCATGCGCGGTTCTCGTCCAACACCACGTCGAGTGATATGTCGCTCGCCGGCGGCCCGAGATCGGATGGGAGCTGCCGGCGTCGGCGGGTGCTGCTCGAAAACGCGTTGGTGGCGATCCGGTAAAGCCAGGTTCGGACGGTCGCCTCGCCCCGGAAGCGCGCGTACGATCTCCATCCGCGCAGCATCGCCTCTTGCACGAGGTCCTCCGCGTCCTGCACCGACCCCGAGAGCCGGTAGCAGTAGGCGAGCAGCTCCCGGCGCAGCTGCTCGGCCTCCCGCACGAACTCGGCTTCGGTCACCGCTCCGCCACCTCGAGGCGATCGCGGAGCCACGCGGCGACCCGCACGACGGCGTCGTCGGCAACGGGGGAACGGCCGGCGGCCATCTGGAAAGTGTGCTGCTGGTTGTCAAATACGTCCAGACGTACCGCGCTGGGGGCGGCGTCAGCAAGGCGACGGGCGTCGTCGAACAGCATTTCGGACACACTGACCTGGAGGTAAGTCGGCGGCAGCCGCCCCAGATCGCCGTGCAGTGGACTGACGCGTGGATCGCGCCGGTCCCGGCCGGGTCCGCCGAGCACGAAGTCGACCATGCCGTCGAGGTCCATCGGATGATCGCCGCCGAACAGGGCGTCCGTTCGCTGGTTGGTCTCCATGGACGGACCGGAGAGCGTCATGTCAGTCCAGGGAGACAGGCCGACCACGGTGGCGGGCGCCGGCAACTCGGAGCTGATCGCCAAGCCGAGCGCGAGGCCGCCGCCAGCGGAATCTCCGACCACGGCGATCCCTTCGTAGCCCTCGCTCAGGAGCCAGCGGTAGGCGGCCTCGGTGTCCTCGGCGGCCGCTGGGTGTGGATGGTCGGGCAACTGGCGATAGTCCAGAGCGAGCGCCCGTACTCCGGTCCGCTTAGCGAGGTGCGCGTACAGCCGGCGATGCGTGTACATGGAGCCGCCGACAAACCCGCCGCCGTGCAGGCACAGCAGCACCTTGCCGTCAACGCGCCGAGCGGGCAGCAACCACAACGCGGGGACCCCGCCGGCCTCGGTCTCCAAGTAGTCGACACCGCGAGGCTCGCTGGCCACATCACCCCAACGCTGATCCTGCTCGCGCACAAACTCGGGCGTCAGCCCGGCGCGGCTTGCAGCGTTGCTCGTCACGTAGTGATCCAGCAAGACCTGTTCGCCGATCGAGAGAGTCTCGGTGGTCATCGTCCAATCCTTTCGTTCGCGATGCTCGTCAGTACGTCTGACGCGAGGAAGCGAACAAAGGAATCGGTCATGACCCAGATGCTCGTCGTGTGCTCGAAGCAGGGCTCGCAGGACGAACGCCTTCGCCTGACGGGTGGGAGAATCGGCTCGTGGATGCGGACCTGCTTGAAGTTCGCAACTTGACCTACCGGATGTTTGTCGAGCTGGGTCGCGCTCCGTCGGCTGAGGAGGTGGCGGGCGCGGCGGACCGGACGGGCGCCGAGGTCGAGTCTGTCTGGCGCGAGCTTCATCGCGCGCACGCGCTTGTGCTCAACCCGGCCACCAACGAAATTCGGATGGCCAACCCGTTCTCAGCGGTGCCGACTGCCTACCGTGTTCAGGCCGCCGGACGGTGGTGGTACGGCAACTGCGCGTGGGACGCGCTCGGGATTTGCGCAGCACTGCGCACGGATGGCCGCATCGAGACCCACTGCCCGGATTGTGGTCAGGCGATCGCGTTCGAGGTACGCGGCCAGCGGCCCGATGACGAGCTCCTCCTGTTCCATTGCCTGGTTCCCGCCGCGCACTGGTGGGACGACATCGTGTTCACCTGAAGCACGATGAATCTCTTCCGGTCGGAGGAGCACGTCGAGCGCTGGGTCGGCCGGCGGGATCCGGGAGCCACGATCACGGTCGCGAAGCTGAGCGAACTTGCGCACGCATGGTGGAGCGATCGACTTGCACCCGACTGGCAGCCTGCTCCCCGCGAGCGCAACCAGGCAATCCTCGACGAGCTCGGCCTGACCGGCGACTTCTGGCGCCTTCCCTGAGCCCGTCAAGGCCTGGCGGCGGGGTCACCGGTTTGAGGCCAAGCGAGCCGGACCTGGAGTCCGCGATTCATCCTCTGTACTCGCTTCTGCCCGCTGAGAGCCGGCGCGTGCTAAGGGCGCTCACCAGTCGACCGGGCCGGCATCGTTGAAGAATCCTCCGGAAGGGCCTGAGTCGTCGAGCAACGCGAGCCGCACGATGATCTGGGCGCCCTGCTCGACGGTGCGCGTGCCTTGGTGGCGATTCATGCCGGTCGCCGTGTAGCCAGGAGTCGCCGAGTTGATCTTGATATGGCGCAG
>DATNKY010000446.1:0-16548 GCA_035603155.1 Solirubrobacteraceae bacterium | reverse complement strand
GGGCGCGGCGTGACGGAGGCGCGCGGCCAGGGGTTGCTCCGCTCCCACGCCGCGGCCGCGCGCAGCACGACGTCGTCCTCGAATCGCCGCCCCACAATCTGCAGCCCGACCGGCAAACCGTGTTCGGCCGTGCCCATCGGCACGCTCATCGTCGGCTGCCCGGTCAGGTTGAACGGGTAGCAGAAGTGACAGTAGTCGTCATAGAAGTCCCCGATTGGCTCCCCGGCGAGCGTGGCCGGGCCGGTGAGCCCGTGCTCGAAGGCGACGCATTCCATCGTGGGCGTCAGGAACAGGTCGTAATCGCTCATGAACCGTCCCCACGCGCGGGCGTACTCCCACTGCGCGTTTCGCGCCTGCACATATTCGAGCCCCGATACGTGAGCGCCGGGCTCGATCAGACCGCGCGCGTCGTCCCCGACGAGACCGGTGTCAAGAAGCGGACCCTCGGACGCGAGGTTGTCGCTGGTCGCGAGTGTGTTCCAGGTATCGACCGGACTCGCGAGCGTGGGGTTCGCCTCGATGAGCCTGGCTCCGAGCGCCCGGAAGCGCTCGAGCGCCGCGCGAAACGCCCGCCGAACGCCGTCGTCGATCCGGATATATCCCAGGTCCTCGGACCACCCGACCCGCATCCCCGCGAGAGAGTCACCATCGCGCCCGGCCGCGACCAGGTCACGATCGAGCCGCGGGAGCGACATCGGGTCGCCGTGGTCGGGACCGGCCATCACCGCGAGCATCAGCGCACAGTCCTCGACCGTGAACGCGATCGGGCCCAGGTGCGTCATCGTCAGCCATCCCGGCCACTGGGGCTCGCGCGGGACGACGCCGAAGGTCGGTTTGATGCCCGCGACGCCGCAGAACGAGGAAGGGATCCGGATCGACCCACCGCCGTCGGTCCCGATCGCCAGGGGCACGAGGCCGGCCGCTACAGCCGCCGCCGCCCCGCCGCTCGAGCCACCCGGGACACGGGTGAGATCCCAGGGGTTCGAGGTCGCGCCGTACAGATCGTTGGCGCAGAAGGCGCGGTAGCAGAACTCAGGAACGTTGGTCCGGCCGACGAGCACTGCGCCCGCCTCGATCAGGCGCCGCACGACGGTCGCACTCTCCTGCGGTACGAACCCGAGCAAGGACCGCGATCCATCCGTCGCTTCGATCCCCGCCTCCCAGATTACGTCCTTGACCGCGACCGGGACACCGGCGAGCGGTCCCGGATCGGCGCCGCCTGCAACCCGCGCGTCGACGGCGGCGGCAGCGGCGCGAGCGGCTTTCGCCCGGACCTCACAGAACGCCTTCAGCGCGCCATTTAGCCCGGCGATCCGGTCGAGTGCCTCGTCCACGACGCCGACGGCACTCCGCCGTCCCTCGCGAACGTCGTCGGAAATCGACGCGGCTGTCCAACTTTGGTCGGTCAACGCGGCGTCATGCTTGCACGGAGGCCAGGCCGCTTCAAGGTTCGCGTGGTCGCCCGAGGCAGATCGTGCACTCTTCCGCTCACCTTTTACAGGGGCCTCGGCGCGTGGCCGATGGCTACCTGTCCATCACGATCAAAGCGCCGACCGAAGGTTCACAGCATCATGTCTACGGCGGACCCCAGTCGATCCCCAACGACTCGAGACCGCATCAGGTGCACCTCAACGATCCATGCTCGGGCCGGGGAGCCGAAGGAACCGCCTACTTCATCGCGAACGTCGGCGGCACCCTACGCGAATACGCGTGGCACGGCGACTGCCCGGTGTGGAGTCCAGACAATCATGCCGACGGCCCCGGCATTTCCGCGTTCAACACGGGCGGCCATCCGTTGACGGTCACGGTTTCGATCGACTCATCCACGCCTGGGTGGCAGGTGGCGGGACAGCTGATCCACCACGTCTTCGTGTTGATGCTGGAGAACCGCTCGTTCGACCACATGCTCGGTTTCTCGGGCATCACGGGCACCGACGCGGTGACCCACTCGCAAACCTCGGTCAATGGGCTCACCGGTACGGAGTCGAATGACTACGCGGGAAAGAGCTACCCGGTGACCCAGGGCGCGGACGTCACGATGCCCTTGGATCCGCTGCACGAGTTCCTCGACGTGCTGGAGCAGTTGGCCGGCCCCGGAGCCACTTATCCGCCGGGCGGTCCATACCCCCCGATCGACAACTCCGGGTTCGTCGCCGACTATGCGGGGGCGGGCGGTCAAGCAAACCCCGGTGAGATCATGAAGTGCTACACCGCGAGCGAGCTTCCCGTGCTGAACGCATTGGCAACGGACTTCGCTGTCTGCGACAACTGGAGTTCTTCGATGCCCGGGCCGACGTGGCCGAATCGGTTCTTCGCGATGGCCGCGTCGGCTGGAGGCCTTGACAGGTCTCCGAGCCCTGACCAGATCGTGAAGTGGGAGACCGTGGACGGTTTCAGCTTCGAGCACGGATCGCTGTTCGACGCGCTCAGCGCGAACGAGCACGAGTGGCGAATCTATCGAGGCGACGTTGGTCCACCGGCAGGGAGCCTTCCCATCGCCGGGGCGCTCAAGGGCGTTCAGCTGCCCCGGGACGTGTGGAACTACAGCAGGTTCGCCTCCGACCTCCAAGGGGACTATCCATGCGAGTTCACATGGATCGAACCCAACTACGGAAGCGCCTTGGACGACAGCTATCGCGGCGGTACATCTCAGCATCCGGTCGACGACATCACCGCCGGCGAATGGCTGATCAAGCACACCTACGAAGCGATCAGGAACTCGCCGGTCTGGCAGAGCAGCGTGCTGATCGTCACCTGGGACGAGCACGGCGGCTTCTACGATCACGTCCACCCCGGCGCGGCGGTACAGCCCGCAGACAAGATCACGACCCCCGGTCCGGTGAACCAGTTCGGGTTCGTGTTCGATCGTTACGGCGTCCGCGTGCCGGCGGTGATCGTGTCGCCCTTCACCCCGGCCAACGTGATCGATCACCGCGCCTACGATCATGCCTCGATCCCCGCTACCGTCGAGCGGCTGTTCGGCTTTCCGGCGCTCACTCAACGAGACGCTGCAGCCGCTGACGTAACTACGCTCCTGTCGCTCACCAGCCCGCGAGATACCCCGACCACCCTCCCGAACCCAGCGTCGACGGGCGCTACGGTCGTGACGTCTCCGCCGATCTCAGCCGCGGACGCCGCCGAGCCCATCGGACACAGCAACCTCGCGGGCTTCCTCCAGATCGCCCTGGACACTCAGCTGCAGATGACGCCGGCCGATGAGCACCCCGCCATCCTCGCCCAAGTCGCAACCCTCAACACGCGCGGTGAGGCACTCGCATACATCGACGATGTCGCCACGAAGCTGAACGAGACCACGGGCGCCGGAGCCGAAACTGCGCCAACCGCAACGTAAACGGCTGCGGGGTGTGTCCCGCAGTGGCGCTGTCGCACCGGCCATCGCGCTCATCGAGACGGTGCTCGCGCAGCGGACCTGAGCGGACGCTGCTGGCTGGGTGGACGCAGAAGCGCGCTCGCTGATCTGCTCGCGCGGGGCGCCCGATCGTCAGAGCCCGGTGCGCGCCAGGCGCATTTCTCGCGCGAGCAACGAGTCACCGTAGGGCCCGTCGCCTTCGAGCTGCGCAAGAACGGTCGTGAACACCTCGCCAGACTTATTCTGGCTCATCTTCTGCTTGGCGGTGATGCGAGACGGCGTCAGGCGAAAGCCCACGGTCCCGCGGCTGAGCGCACGCTCGAACGTCGAGTCGCCCTCAGATCGGTGCAGCGGGCGCGGTTCGGCGACACGCCGTTCGAAATGGTCAACCAACTGCCCGAGCACCTCGAGATTGTCCTCGGCAGAGAGGATCTCCGGGACCCCGTGCAGGTGAACGACGATGAAGTTCCACGTCGGGACCGCGGGCGCGGCTCCGTACCAGCTGGACGAGATATAGCCGTGTGGGCCCTGGACGATCAGGATCAGCTCATGCTCGCCGAGCTCGTGTAGCTCCTCGTCAGGGCGTCCAACATGGCCGACAACCGAGATGTCCTCGCGCTGCTCCTCGAGCACAACGGGGTAGTGCGAGGCGACCAGTCCGGCACTCGTCATCGACACCAGCGTCGCCCACGGGTTCTCCCGGATCAGCCGCTTGATGGTCCCCGCATCGTCGAGGGAGAACTGCGGGTTGGAACGCACGGTCAGAATTTTCGCACGGGACACGCGAACACCGGCCCGACCGCCCCGAGCGCGCGTCGCTTCAATGAAGTCCCAGCGGTTCACACAAGCGTCACAGCGCGGATGGCATGCTCTTTGGGATGAGCGACGAGACCCCTCGCTCGGACGGACCGCCGCACCGGCATCTGGAGCTCGCAGCGGGCATCGCGGTGATCATCGTCGGATTGGTGATCCTGGCGGCCGTTCCGCAGCTTCGCCATTGCGTTTCGCTGACGCTGCACGGCGACTTTGGCGGGTTGCGCGCCTACATCCGGTCGCTCGGGGTCGGCGGGCTGCTGCTCCTGGTAGGTCTGATGCTCGGGCACGCGATCGTGTTCTATCCCAGCGAGATCGTGACCGCCACCGCCGCCTACGTCTACGGCTTCGGCCCGGGGCTGGCGCTGGTCGTTGGTGGCTGGCTCGTGTCGGCGTTGCTCTGCTACGCGCTCGGGCGAAGCGTCGGTCGGCCGTTGCTCCGAGCGCTGCTGGGTCAGCGGTTTCGCGCTCTCGAGCACGGAGTTTCGGAGGGCGGTACGTCGCTGTTGCTGAGCAGTCGTCTCATTCCCGTCGTTCCGTTTGCCCTGATGGGCTACGCGGCCGGCGCGACACGAGTCAGCCTCTGGCAGTTCTCCTGGACGACGGTGGTCGGATACCTGCCGCTCACGGTGGCGGTGGCCTACCTCGGCTCGCGCGCCGAGACCCTCTCCACGAGCAATCCGCTGGTCTGGGTCGCGGTCGCGGTGCTAATCGGACTGCTGTCAAGCGAATGGCTCCTGCGGCGCCGGCGCCGTGGGAGGGGAAACGACGATCACACCGGCCAGCCATCCGAGAGCGATCAGGAATCTAAGGGGCAGCCAGAGCAAGCGGTCCATCCCGCAATCCAGTCCACGATCGCTGAAAGGCGTCGAGACGGCTCTCCCGTTCGATCGTCTGACCCCCCGCCACG
Source organism: Solirubrobacteraceae bacterium (assembly GCA_035603155.1). GTDB lineage: Bacteria > Actinomycetota > Thermoleophilia > Solirubrobacterales > Solirubrobacteraceae > Palsa-465. Next base: position 11,455 of record DATNKY010000446.1, on the reverse strand, counting down.
CCGATCAGACTGCCGTCTGGGTCCATGACCAGGCAACGGGTGGCGCAGCGCGACGCGCCCGGCTCCAAGCCGGGATGCCGGAGCCGTGCCGCGCATCGCCGCCGGGGCCGGTGACGGCTGTCAGAGCACGGTCGTGATCGGCTGCGGCTCGGCGACCTGAATCGGCGCCGCGGCCTTCTCGGAGCGGCGCTGAAAGAACACGTTGCCGATCGCCAGGACCGCGCCGAACAGAAAGATCATCGTGCCCATGACGAACACCTGCGGCGGGATCCCGACCTTCACCGCGCCGTAGACCCACAGCGGGAACGTGAGCGTCTGGCCGGCGACGAATTGAGTGATGATGAAGTCGTCGATCGACATCGCGAAGCACAGCAGAGCGGCCGCGACGATGCCGGGCAACATCAGCGGCAGCAGCACCTTCTGGAACGTCACCCAGGGGCTGGCGCCCAGGTCGGCGGCGGCCCGCTCGATCGAGCGGTCGAGCCCTGCGATGCGGGCGCGGACGACGACCACAACGAAGGCGACATTGAAGGCGACGTGGGCGATCATGATCGTCGCCAGCCCGCGGGTGACGTTGAGCGTCAAGAACAGCGCCAGCAGCGATGCGCCGACCACAACCGACGGCGCGGCGATGTCGACGAACACGACCGACTCGACTGCGGCGCGCCCGAGGAAGCGGTGGCGTGCGAGTGCCATCGCCATCGGCACCCCGATCAGGATCGAGATCAGCGTCGAGGCGCAGGCCACCTCGATCGAGTGCACCAGTGCGGTCGTCAGATCGCTGATCTCGAAGATGTGGACATACCACTGGGTGGTGGCCCCGTACCAGTGGAAGGTGACGCGACCGTTCGGCGTCTGGTTGAAGCTGAAAATGATCATCACGATGATCGGCACGAGCGTGTAGAGGATCACCAGCCACGTGAACCCGCCGAGTATCAGGGCCGACCGAGAGCGACGCTCGCGCCTACGCGGGGCCTTCGACGGCGCGGCGACAGGCGTTCCCGCCGCCGCGGGGGCCTCGACGGCGCTCACGCCACTGCCTCCTCAACGGCCTCGGTGCCGAACACCCGCGCGTACAACCAGATGATCACCAGCAGGACGATCATCAGGATCGACGAGAGGGCCGAGGCGAGCGGGTAGGTCTGATCCTGCAGGTACGAGTTCTGGATCACGTTGCCGATCATCGTCGTGCCCGGGCCCCCGAGGATCCCGGCCGCAACGTAGTCGCCGACGTTGGTGACGAACACCAGCAGGAAGCCGGCGAAGATACCGGCCGAGGTCAACGGCAGCACGATCCGCACGAACGTCATCACCGGATTTGCGTACAGGTCTCCGGCGGCCGTGATCACACGCCGGTCGATCTTCTCAAGCGCGACGAATAGCGGCAGCACCATGTACGGGATCGCGTCGTACGTCAGTGCCGCGATCACCGCGAAGGGCGTGTGCAGGATCGTGAAGTTCTTCGACACCAATCCGATGTTCCGCAGAAACGTCAGGAAGATGCCGTCGTTGGAGAGGATGAACTGCCACGAGAACGCGCGGATCACGTACGAGACGAAAAACGGCAGCAGGATGATCAGCAGGTAGGTCGACTTGTTGCGACCCCCGTGGAAGGCGATGAAGTACGCCATCGGGTAGGCGATCACGAGCGCGATCAGCGTCGACAGAGCGCCGTAGTAGAACGACCGCAGGAACTGGGTGTGGTACTGCTTGAGTGAGTCCCAGAAGATCGAGAAGTGCCACGTGAGCGTGAAGCCCTTCTCCGGATTGCCGGTCATCAGGGCCACCGACAGGACAGAGATCAGCGGCACGGCGAAGAACAGCGTCAGCCAGAACGCCGTTGGGAAGCCCAGCGCGTAGGGTGCCAGGCGCTGCTTCCAGGTCATGACTGGATGATCGGGTTGAACACGCTGTTCCAGGCGTTGTATTCGGCGTAGGTCGTGTAGTTGTAGTAACCCCTGACCAGGCTGCTCTCCGCCTTGGTCGGAAACACAAGCGCGCTGTTGCCGACCGGCGGGTCCTCCTTGCGCAGGATCTTCTGCGCGGCGGGCACCGGGCAGATGTAGTTGACCCAGTCCTCGACCTCGGCGGCGATCTTCGGCTGGTAGTAGAAGTTGATCCACTCCATCGCCGAGATCGGGTTCTGCGCGTGGAGCGGGATCATCATCGTGTCGGTCCACAGCATCACCCCCTCCTGTGGCGCCACGAACTTCAGGTGAGGAAAGCCGCTCGCGTTGGCCTGGAAGATGTCACCCGACCACGCCTGCGTGATCCAGATGTCGCCGGTCTCCAGAGCCTTGATGTAACTCTGGTCGTAGTACTGGCTGACGAGGCCCGCGTCCTGCTGTTGGGTAAGCAGCCGAGCGGCCTTCTTCCAGTCCGACGGGGTCGACTTCGCCGGGTCGACGCCTGCCGCCAGCAGGCCCGCCGAACCGAGCTCGGTGTTGTCACTCATCATCCCGACGTGGCCCTTGAACGCTGGGTCCCACAAGTCGTGGATGCTGTTGATCTCGCGGTCGATCTTGGTCGTGTCGTAGGCGATCCCGGTGAAGCCCGACTGCCAGGCCGCGGTATAGGTGTTGGTGGGGTCGTAGCCGGAGTGGCGGACAAGCGGGCTGGCGTACTTGAAGAAGTTCGGCATCCGGCTGTGGTCGAGTGGGGTGATCCAGCGGTTGAGCTTGACGAGCTCGAAGACCGTCCAGTCGTCATCGGTCATCACGATCAGGTCATAACCGGTGGACTTGCCCGCCTTCAGCGTCGGCTCGATGTTGGTGTAGAACGAACCGTTGTCGTTGATGACCTCGAAGTAATTGACCTTGATCCCGGTCTGCTTGGTGAACTGATCGAGTGAGGGGTGCTTGCCGTGGCTGGTGTCGATGTACAGCGGCCAGTTGGCGAAGTTCAGCGCCCGCGTGGGCTTCTGGCGCTTCCACCAGCCCGTCCAGTCGAAGGTATCGGCCGTAGCGACTGCCTCGGTCCCCTTGATCCCGCAGGCGGAGAGCAACCCGCCCATGCCAAGCGCGCCGATGCCGGCGCCCGCGCCCCGAAGGAACTGGCGGCGGCTGTGGCGAGGCTCGGTCAACCCGCGGTACAGCGTCGCGTCGATCATCGCGGGCTCAGATTCGGCGCGAGCGCCGCGCCCCTGGCGTTCAGGGATGTCCATCGGCGAACCTCTGTAGATGACCTAGACGACGAAGGTGTGCTCGGGGAGCCATGCGAGTCGGACCGTTTCTCCCAGGGTCGGCGGACGGGTGGCGCCGAGATTCTGCACGTAGGCGATCAGCTCAGTCCCGGCCGCTCCCCGGACCGTGTACTGGTGGCTGAGGCCCAAGAACGTGCCGAGGATGACCTGGCCGGCAAACGCGTTATAGCCATCGGGCAGCGGCGCCGTCATGGGCTCCAGGCGGAGCTTCTCGGGACGAACGCCGATCTGCAGGTTGTTCGTGGCGCTCGGAACGCGGGCCGCCGGAACCCGCACAACGGTGCCGTCGGATAGCGCCAGTTCGGCAAGTCCGGGCGCGGCGCCCCGGCTGACAACGTTCGCCGAGATCAGGTTCGACGCGCCGAGGAAGCCGGCGACGAACGCCGTCGACGGGCTCTCATAGACCTCCTCGGGAGTGCCGAGCTGCTCGATCTTGCCCCGGTTCATCACGGCCAGGCGATCGGACATGACCATCGCCTCCTCCTGGTCGTGGGTGACGTACAGAAAGGTGATGCCGACGTCCTGCTGGATGCGCTTGAGCTCGATCTGCATCTGCTTGCGCAGTTTCAGGTCAAGGGCGCCGAGCGGCTCGTCGAGGAGCAGGATTCGAGGCTGGTTGACGAGCGCGCGAGCGAGCGCGATCCGCTGCTGCTGGCCACCGGACAGCTGCGCGCTCCTTCGTTTCTCCAAGCCCGGAAGGTCGACGAGCCGCAGCGCCTCCGAGACGCTGGCGGCGATCGCGCTCTTCGGGAGGCGCTTGCGCTTCAGGCCGAAGGCGATGTTCTCGAAGACGTCGAGGTGAGGAAAGAGCGCGTAGGACTGAAAGACGGTGTTGACGTCCCGTTTGTAGGCGGGGACCTTGCTGACGTTTTGGTCGCCGAGGAAGATCTGCCCGCTGGTCGGCGTCTCGAACCCGCCGATCATTCCGAGCGTCGTCGTCTTCCCGCAGCCGGACGGGCCCAGCAGGCTGAAGAACTCGCCATGGCGAATCGTCAACGTGAGATCGTCGACGGCGATCACATCACCGAACGCCTTGGTCACGTTCTGCAGATGGACGTCTGCGACTGCCGATGCGGACGAGACATCGGGCGCTGGCTGAACGGAAACTGACATCAAACTCGGGAAGCCTGAGGATCCGCAGCCAATCTGGTGCGCGGCCTCTCCTCGGGCCCGCAATATACCCATCGCCGCCCAGCGCCATCTCAGTTGCCGCGCAAGCGTCGCGAGTAGGCGCGGGCGACCCTCGTCGAGCGACCGCACGAACCACCGTTCTCCCAGACAGGCGAGCGCCGGCCCCCGGCAGTCCGCGGCGAGCTGGTCGGAGTCGACGAGCTCGGACCGCCGGGGCCTCCCCAACGACCCCGTGCCTACCATATATGGAGCGACCAACGACCCATGACAGGAGGAGTACAGAGATGGCTGCAACCGAAAAGGCGATTCTTGCCGGCGGATGCTTCTGGGGCGTGCAGGATCTGATCCGCAAGCTCGATGGCGTGACCGGCACGCGCGTCGGCTATACCGGCGGCGACACGCCCAACGCGACCTATCGCAACCACGGCTCGCACGCGGAGGCGATCGAGATCACGTTCGACCCGGATCGCATCTCCTACCGCGACCTGCTGGAGTTCTTCTTTCAGATTCACGACCCGACGACCAAGGACCGCCAGGGCAACGACGTCGGCGCGAGCTATCGCTCGGCGATCTATTACGTCGACGACGAGCAGCGCCGCGTCGCGGAGGACACGATCGCCGATGTCGACGCCTCCGGACTGTGGCCGGGCAAGGTCGTCACCGAGGTGGAGCCCGCCGGACCGTTCTGGGAGGCAGAGCCTGAGCACCAGGACTACCTCGAGCGCTACCCCAACGGCTACACCTGCCACTTCGTCCGCCCCGGCTGGAAACTGCCTCGACGCGCGGAGCAAGTCGCGCACTGAGCTCGTGTGGCGGGCGCCTCGTCCGTTACATATCGCGATCAATCACCTTGCCGTGAGCGACTGCCCGGTGTCCGATCGGTGAGCCAGCGTCGTGGAGAGGATGCGGCTCGAGGTCTCGACCGGCGGTTGCGCTCGTGAGAGAGCGCAACCGCCGCGCGAGGTTCAGCAGCCCTCCCGGCCCATCTGCATCTCGTCCTGGACGATCTGCTGAATGATGCGCGTCTTGGTGTAACCGCTCACCGGTCCGTGAAGCTCCGCCTGCAACTGCGCCACCTCGTGGGCCAGACCCTGACAGTCAGCGTTGCTCGCGGTCGCGATCCCCGGAACGAGCGCGCCAGCTCCGGCGCCTAGCGCCAGCACCGATGCACCGATCCCGAGCGTCCGCCGTAGTTTTCCGCTGTCCTTCATGACACCCTCCTGGCCTTCCGTGCGACCGGACCCCCCAGTCGCCGTTTGGACTTGACAACAGGCAGGATCTCGCCACCCCGCGGGGCGTCGCGTCAGGGAAATCCCTCGATCTGCGTGCCCGAGAGCACGGAGGCGTTGGTCGCGTGTCGGTGTCAGATACCTGGTGGCTGTTATCGCCCAGGCTCGCGAGCCTTCCTCCGGTCGCCGTCCGGCCGTCCTCGCCGGCATCTACGGTGGGGTGATGTCGCGCCAGCTCGACGCCCGCAGCTACGGAAGCGTCTTTGATGAGGTCGCCGAGGACTATGACCGTCATCGGCCGACCTATCCGGACGTGCTGATCGACCAGGCGTGCGAGAGCGCCGGCATTGGCGCGGGCGCCACGGTGCTCGAGATCGGCTGCGGCAGTGGGCAGCTCACGCGCAGCCTGCTGGCCCGCGGGCTGCGGGTGACGGCCGTGGAGCCGGGCCGGCAGCTGATCGCGATGGCTCGTCTTCAGCTGGACGGCGTCGGCGATGTGCGGTTCGTCAATGCGCGCCTGGAGGACGCCTCGCTCACGCGTGCCAGGTACTCAGCGGTGTTCTCGGCGTCGGCGATCCATTGGATTGATCCGGATCTGAGCTGGCGCAAGGCGGCCGACGCGCTGGTGGACGACGGGATCCTTGCTCTGGTGTCGTACTTCGGGCTCGATGATCCCCGCAGTGCCGACGATCAGCAGGAACTGAGCGCCGCGATGATTGCGATCGCACCCGAAGTCGCCGCCGACTGGCCTACCTACCGGGACCTCGCCTGCACCCTCGCCGGTGCTGAGGCCCGACGCGACAACGTCTCGGAGGTGTGGGCGTGGCTCGGGGACTATGCAATCTCGCGCCCGTATGTGGCGGACCTATTTGGTGACGCGCAGGTAACCGCGGTGCCGACGCTGCTGGAGCACACCGCTGACGAGCTCACCGCTCTGCTGGGAACGATGTCGTTCTGGGCAAGACTGACACGCCGACAGCGCGACCTGGTCGCCGCCCATAATCAAACCCTGCACCAGCGACTCGGCCGGCCGATCCGCTCCAGCACAGTCGCCTGTCTCGTAGTGGCCCGCCGCCAGCCCCGCCCCTGACGAGGCGGGTCACTCAACTATCCGCCGCTGGCATTCCCACGTAAGCCGAATTGCTATGCGTAGGCTTTAGCGTCAAGCGTCAAGCGTCAAGCGTCAAGCGGCGGTCGGCGTCGCGGCGAAATGGCGTTGGAGCTCATTGGCGTAGGCGCGGCCGACAGATCTGGCGTGCTCGTTGAGCCACTGGCTGAAGGCGATCTGGCCGAGCGGCGGCTCGTGGGATATCAGCAGGCCGGCCATCAGGCCGCGGATCTCGTCACCGGTGACAACGACGTCGCCAACCACGAAACCGAGCCCGCGCGCCACCGCAGACATCAGCGCCGGGGGTAAGCGGAGGATCGGCGGGTTCGTGTCGACGGCAGCACGGATGAGCGCAACGAGGTCGCGGAACGGCATCGTCTCCGGCCCGGCTGCGTCGATCACGATGTCGCCGGCTGCGTCGCCGGCGTCGGTGCAGATCCGGGCGAGATCCTGGACGTGAACCGGCTGGACGGGGTAGGCGCCGTCTCCCGGCAGCGCGAACGCCGGCATACGACGCAGGATCCAAGCGATGTTGTTGGCGAGAACGTCGCGCTCGCCGCCAAAGATCCAGGTTGGCCTCACGATCGAGTACGGGACGCCGGACTGCGCGAGCGCGTATTCGACAAGCGCCTTGCCGCGGAAGTAGGGCAGCGGGGATTCCAGCGACGGATTGGTGATGCTGAGGTGGACGATGCGCTTCACTCCGGCACGTTTGGCGGCGAAGAAGAGCATCCGGGAGCGCTCTATCGCGTTGGCGAAGCTCGTCTTCCCGTGATCGAAGCGGACCCAGAAGGTGTTGTAGAGCGTGTGTACCCCCGCCAAGCTGCGAGCGAGGGCCGCCGGATCATCGAAGCGATACTCGAGTGCGTCGACGCTGGCTTGCAAGGGGTGTGGCCGGTCGGCGTGGTAGGTCAGCGTCCGCACGGCACGTCCGCTGTCAAGCAGCCGCTCGGCGATCTGCGCGCCGGAGTAGCTGAACGCTCCGGTCACGAGATCGGTGGGTGTCTCTGGGTTCATACCGAGTTCTCCTGGATCGAACACGGGAAGGCCTCCACCAGCGCCGCCAGCCGTGTCACGAGGTCGAGCAAAGACTCGGCGCGGGCGCGGTCACGCTGCAAATGGCTGAGCATGTCGACACCGAAGTACAGCGAGACGATCCCGAACGCCAGGTCGGCCGAGGACACCAAGGTGAGCAGCGGTGAGCCTGCGAGCAGCTCCTCGAGTTTGCGCTCGACCATCATGATCCACGGCTCGATCCGCGCCGCCACCTCCGCGCCAAGGAGCGGGTCGGAGACCCCCCCGCTGACCATCTCCCCAAGCGCCGTGATGTACCCGCGCTCGAGGTCCTCGTCGTAGATGGTGCGGGCGAGCCGCCCGAGCTCCGGGCCGGTCCGGGCCGTCTCGAACGCCGGCCCGTAATCCGCCAACCGCCGGTCGCTGATCACGTCAAGCCCCGCGAGCAGCGCGTTCTGGACACTGCCAAAGTGGTAGAAGATCAGCGCTTGGTTGAAGCCGCCCACGTGAGCGATCGCCCGCGCGCTCGCCCCGGCAAACCCGTTCGCCTTGAGCGTCTCGAGCGCCGCTTCGGCGATCTGCAGCTTTGTACCGCTCAGACCGGCCGCACGATCCGGCACGCTCTCGCCGTCCGCTGGGCTCATCCGCTTTTCACTCTCTTCACTTTAGCGGTCGCTCAAAGCGACTGCTCAAATAGACTGGCACTCGACCGCTGAGGAGCAGCAGCAGAGCCGGCTCGTCTAATCCGTCCAGCCCGCGTCGGTCTCGCCGGGGAACGCCGTCCTCCAGTAGTCGGGTAGGACCTGCTTCAGCGTCTTCCACGCGACTCGCGTTGGGTCATCGACGTCCGCGACCGCGACGAGCACGTTGGGGCCATAGACGGCGAGTCGCTCCCGACAGACCCCGCAGGGACTCAGGACCACCGTCCGTCCTCCGGGCTCGCGATACAGACAGACCGACGCGACGATCCCTCTGTCCAACCGGAATGCTGCGCAATAGGGCTCAGTCTCGTGGCAGACCTCGACCGAGGAATTGGCCGCATCGGGGGAGGTGCCGGTCACGATCGTTCCATCGTCGAGCAGCATCGCCGCGGCGCCGTGGTGTTTGTCGTCAGGGAACCTGCGGCTGATCAGCGATCGGCACGCATCGACCACCGCAACGAGATCGGCGTTCTCCACGAGTCCGATCTTACGGGCACGACCCGCGGCGTTCCCCGTGGCCCGGTCGAGGCGGCGGTCGCTTGGATCGCGGCAAAAGGACACGAGCGCCGGCGATGTCGATTTCGGCCTGCCCCGTTCGTGTAGGGGGTGAGAGACCGGTGATCGGACCGTCTTGTAAACCCAGGCAGCGGCATGTGCCGCGGCGCTGCCCGAGCTCGAAAGGACGTGGAATGCGCAAGGTAGTCGTTATCAACCACCTCACGGTCGACGGTGTGATCCAGTCCCCCGGCCGTCCGGACGAGGACACCCGGGGTGAGTTCGCACATGGAGGCTGGGCGAAGCAGCGCAGCGACGACGTGATCGCCACCAAGGTCGGGGAGCGAATGGGCGGCGACCACGCGTTTCTGTTCGGCCGTCAGACGTACGAGGAGTTGCTCGCTTCCTGGAATCGCCAGGGCGGCCCGTTCAAGGACGCGCTCAACAACACCCCGAAGTACGTCGCATCGCGTAGCTCAGCGACGAGACTCGAGTGGCCGAACTCGATGACCCTGCGCGGCGACGTTCCGACCGCAGTGGCCGAGCTCAAACAGAAATCAGGCGGACATCTCGTGATCATGGGCAGCGGTGAGTTGATCGGCTCGCTGATGGCCTCTGATTTGATCGACGAGTATCTGCTGATGGTGCACCCGCTTGTGCTCGGCACCGGCCGGCGCCTGTTCTCCGAGTGCGTGTACGCGTCGCTGCGGCTCACCGACAGCGTCACCACCGCGAAGGGCGTCGTGATCGCCACCTACGAGGCGGCCCGGGACTAGAACTATGAGAACCCTCCGGCCGTGCGGGCAAGCGCCTGACGTTGCCCGGAGCATCGCCCGCTTGGAAGAAAGGAGCCGACCATGAAGAACTACCTGCTCAGCATCTACCAGCCAGACGGAGACCCGCCGCCCACCGACGCGCTCGAGGAGGTGATGCAAAACGTCCATGCCGTGGACGAGGAGATCCGGGCGGCAGGCGTCTGGGTCTTCACGGGCGGGCTGCATGACCCGAGCACGGCGACGGTGCTCGACCCTCGCAGCCCGGGGATGCCGATGGTCGATGGGCCTTACGTGGAAGGCAAGGAGCACATCGGCGGTCTGACGATCATCAAGGTGAGCGATCTCGACGAAGCGCTGGCCTGGGGGCGAAAGCTCGCGCACGCGACGACACTGCCGGTCGAGGTGCGCCCATTCCAGGGAGAGCTCGAGGATTGAGGGCGAGTGCCAGCGATCACGCACTCGGACATCGAACTTGTCTTTCGGGACCAGTACGGGCGTGCGGTGGCCGTCCTGGCCCGCGTATTCGGCGATCTCGACCTCGCCGAGGAAGCGGTCCAGGACGCGTTCACCACAGCGGTCGAGCGGTGGCCAGAGAGCGGGATCCCGCCGGCCCCGGCGGGCTGGATCATCACCACCGCTCGCAATCGCGCCATCGACCGCCTACGCCGGGTCTCCTTACGAGCGGACCGCCACGCCCAGGCGGCGCTGCTGCACGCGCGCGACGAGCCGGCCGAGGAGAGCCCAGTGAAGGACGATCGCCTGCGTCTGATCTTCACCTGCTGCCACCCGTCGCTCGGCAGAGGCGCCCAGGTGGCGTTGACGCTTCGGCTGTTGGGCGGGCTCAGCACTCCCGAGATCGCGCGAGCCTTCCTCGTACCCGAGTCGACGATGGCGCAACGACTGGTTCGGGCGAAGGGCAAGATCCGCGACGCGCGGATTCCGTACCGGGCTCCGAGCGAGGCGGACCTGCCCGAGCGCCTAGCTTCGGTGTTGGCAGTCGTCTACCTGATCTTCAACGAGGGCTACGCCGCGAGCTCGGGCGAGATGCTGATCCGCGAGGAGCTCGCGCAGGAGGCGATCCGCCTTGGTCGTTTGCTCGCCGAGCTGATGCCAGACGAGCCGGAGGTGCTAGGGCTGCTGGCCTTGATGCTGCTCGAGTACTCGCGCAGCGCCGCGCGCGTTACCCCGGAGGGCGAGCTTGTGCCGCTCCCCGAACAAGACCGCAGCCGGTGGGATCGCGACCTGATCGCGGAAGGACAGGGACTGGTGAAGCGTTGTCTGCGACGAAACCAGCCCGCTCCCTACCAGATCCAGGCTGCGATCAACGCCGTCCACAGCGACGCCCCCACGCCGGCCGAGACCGACTGGGGCCAGATCCTCGCTCTCTACGACCAGCTCCTGTCGTTGACACCGACGGCGATCGTGGCGCTCAACCGCGCGGTCGCGGTGGCCGAGATCGACGGCCCAATGACAGCACTCGGGCTGATCGATGAGCTATCACTCGACCGCTACAACGTCTACCACGCGATCCGCGCCGACCTCCTCCGCCGCATCGGTCAAACCAACGAAGCGCAGGCCGCCTACCAGGCCGCGATCGACCGAACAGACAACACAACCGAGATCGCGTTCCTGGTGGCGCGAATGCAGGCCCTCGGCGAGCGACGCCACGGGCCATGACGGTCGCCTAGCTTGCTGCGGATTCAGCGGCCGGCAGCCAGTTGCCGATGTGGCCGCCGCGTTGAACCTCAGGCCGTGGTTTGGCGTGTGCCGTCGGCCGGAGGCGCGATCAGGCTTGTGAC
>DATNKY010000116.1:0-2164 GCA_035603155.1 Solirubrobacteraceae bacterium | reverse complement strand
CGACGACCGCGATCACGCCGGCGGTTGCACCCAGCATCACGAGCGCCCGCCGGCGCGCCAGCGCCACCGCCGCGCGGGTGCGCGACCGCCGGCGCAGCAACCGCGCCAATCCTCCCTGCCGGATCGGCTCCTCGACGTATCGCCACGACAGGGCGGCCACGACGAACGTGGCACCGACCTGAAGCGCGGCCCGGCCCCAGTGCACACCGGTCGCCTGCGCTCCCCCCCACAGCACGATCAGCGGGAAGTGCCATAGATAGATGCCGTACGAGCGTACGCCGATCCAACGCATTGGCGGACAGCCGAGCACCTCGCCGAGCAGGCTCGACGGATTGACGACGGCCGCGATGACGACGACTGTCGCGAGCGACAGGAGGATCAGCCCGGTCGGATACAGGAACGACCCCTCCGAGGGCGTCCGCCACACGAGAACCAGGATCACGGCCAGGCCTACGACGCCCGCGAGGTCCAGTGGCGCAGGGCTGCCGAACGCGCGCCGTAGCGACGAGCGCGAGATCCGCGTCGGGCGCGCCATCGCCAGCGCGGCCCCTATGAGCAGCCCGAACGCCCGCGTGTCGGTCCCCTCGTACACGCGCGTCGGGTCATAGCCCGGGTGATACAGATGCGCCATCAGCCATGCCGAGCCGGCGGCCGCCACCAGTGTCACCGCGGCCAGCACGCGACGGCTCCGGATCACGTACAGCATCGCGAGCAGCAGCCACGGCCACACGAGGTAGAACTGCTCCTCGATTGAAAGCGACCACAGGTGGTCGAGCGGCAGCGGCGCCGCGAAGCGAGAGAAGTACGAGCCGTGCGCCGCGATCGTGGACCAGTTCGCGAAGTACAGCGACGCCGAGATCACCTGCCGGCGCACCTCGCCCAGCTGCGAGTAGTCAAACAGCGCCACCCACACGGTGACCACGATCAGCATCAAGAACAGCGCCGGCAGCAGCCGCCGCGCGCGCCGCAGCCAGAAGTTCGCGAGTCCCAGGTTCCCGAACCGGTCCCAGTGCGCGAGCAGCAGGTCGGTGATCAGGTATCCCGATAGGGTGAAGAACACCCCGACCCCGAGCAGGCCTCCCTGCGCCCACGAGACGTTGAGGTGGTAGGCGATCACGCACAGCACCGCGATCGCGCGCATCCCGTCCAGCCCGGGGACGTACCGGTGCCCTGACTCAGTCGGCCTGGGCACTAGCGGCGATTAGCTCGTTGTCGTGAAGAGACCATGTGCACACTCGGGGGCGAGGACGGCGGCAGGGCACATTGGCATCGAGGGGCATGCCTCGTTCGCGCTCACGCCGGCACCGTTGTGATCGACAGTTTTCGTCCGGCCTGCGCGCTGTCCTGCCTGCCGGCAGACCCACCGGCGGGGCCGAGGATAGCGAGCGCCCAAGGCGTTGACCGAAGCCGTTACCGCTAGCCAAACCAACCCGTGTTGGTTACGCTGAAGGCGGGGTTACCGCTTGGTCCGTCGTCTCCGAAGGGGCGGAACACGTCGCACGGCCGCTCGAACGCCATTTCAATTTCTGAGTCGGGGCACCATTAGGTCATTACGAGCGTTCGTCGCAGCACCGGTCGTGATCGCCGCGGCCACGGTGGCGCTGGCCGGATGCGGCACCCTCTCCACGTCGCCGGCGGCGGGTACGTTCACGCCCACGACGAAAGGCGTGCTGACGGTGGTGACCACCGAAGTGCCGAGCGCGGGCTTCTGGACAGGGACGGCCGAGCACCCGACCGGGGGGTTCGAGTACGAGCTCGCGCGCGACCTGGCGACTCGGTTCGGGCTCAAGTCGGTCCGGGTCGAGCTCGAGCACTTTCACCGGGTCGTGGCCGGTCAGCTCGATGGCGCCGACGTCGCGTTGGACCTGATCACGCCGACCGACAAGCGCCGTGAGCACCTGGACTTCTCATCCCCCTACCTCGACGGCGCGCCGACCGTCGTGGTGCGGTCGTTGATTGACGTGCCGGACCTAGCCACCGCGCAGGCGCTGCAGTGGGGAGCGGTGCGAGCGACGACGCTCGTGGACGTGATCAACAACCAGATCGCGCCCGATCAGCCGGTGCGGCTGTACGACAACAACACGGAGCTGGTGGCGGGACTCGAATCCGGCCAGGTCGAGGCGATCCTGCTCGACCAGCCACAGGCGGTCGTCACCGCGAACGA
>DATNKY010000241.1:0-2487 GCA_035603155.1 Solirubrobacteraceae bacterium | reverse complement strand
TGGCGACCGCCTCGCTAACCCGGTACCACGAGCGCTTCCAATCCGAGGAGTCCGAGCCGGTCTGGTTCGAGCGTCAGTTCACGTTCAAGCTCGGAAAGCACCTGCTCCGCGGTCGCGTGGACCGCGTCGATCGCCTACCGGGCGGCGAATACGAGCTGATCGACTACAAGACCGGCCGCCCCAAGAGCCCCGGGCAGCTCGCCGATGACGTCCAGCTGTCGCTGTACGCGGTCGGCGCCCGGGAGTCGTGGCGGCTCGACGCCTCTCGTCAGGCTTACTACTACCTGCTCGACGACCAGAAGGTCGCGGTCCCGACCGACGAGCGAGACCGCGGCGACTGGGTTTGCGAAGTGGCCACCGAAGTCGCGGACGGGATCCTCTCGCAGGGCTTTGAGCCCACGCCGTCGTTTCAGGCCTGCGCGATCTGCGACTACCGGCTCGTGTGCCCGGCGGCCGAGCGCTGAACCACGCTCCCGGCTCGTGTGCCCGGCGGCCGAGCGCTGAACCACGCTCCCGGCGTATCGTGTCGCGCCACGATGGCGGTCGGTGCTGCACGACTCGAGGGACTCGGAACGACGATCTTCACCGAGATGACCGCGCTCGCCCAGCGGCTGGGCGCGATCAACCTCGGGCAGGGCTTCCCGGACGAGAACGGGCCGAATGCAGCGATCGAGGCGGCGGCGGAGGCGATGCGCGAGGGCGAGAACCAGTACGCGCCGCTACCTGGGGTACCGGCTTTGCGCGAGGCGGTGTTCGAGCACCAGCGCCACTACTACGGTCTCGAGCCCGAGGATGTCCTGATCACGTTCGGCGCCACCGAGGGGATCGCGTCGGCGATGCTCGGCCTGTGCGAGCCGGGCGACGAGGTGGTCGTGCTCGAGCCCTACTACGACTCGTACGCCGCGATGATCGGCTTCAGCGGCGCGTCCCGAAGCCCGGTCACCCTGCGCCCGCCCGACTTCGCGCTGCACCGTGACGAGCTCGAAGCCGCGATCGGTCCGCGAGCCCGAGTGATGTTGATCAACTCGCCCCACAACCCGACCGGGCGGGTGCTGACGCGGGCCGAGCTCGAAGCGATCGCGCACGCGTGCATCGAGCACGATCTGCTGTGCGTCACCGACGAGGTCTACGAGCACCTCGTCTTCGACGGCGAGCACATCCCGCTCTCGACGCTGCCGGGGATGGCCGAGCGGACGCTGACGATCTCGAGCGTCGGCAAGTCGTTCTCATTCACCGGCTGGAAGATCGGCTGGTGCTCGGGTCCGGCGGAGCTCGTGGCCGCAGCGCGGACCGTCAAGCAGTTTCTGACCTTCGCGGGCGGGACCCCGCTGCAGCACGCCTCTGCCGCCGCGCTGCGGTTGCCCCCCGTGTATCTCGAGAACCTGCGCGACGAGCTGCGCGCCAAGCGCGATCTGCTCTGCGCCGGCCTCGCGGAAGCGGGGCTGGAGCCGCTCGTCTCGGCCGGGACATACTTCGTCAACGCCGACGTCGGGACCGACGCGGTCCAGTTCTGCTCCGAGCTCCCGGGACGGTGTGGGATCGTCGCGATCCCGACGAGTGTCTTCTACGACGACAAGGAGGCCGCACGGACTCTCGTGCGGTTCGCCTTCTGCAAGCGTCGCGAGGTGATCGAGGAGGCCGCTCGGCGGTTGTCGGGCTCGGAGACCGGCTGATTTGGGCTCCGAGACCGGTTGATTTGTCTGCCCGCGCGGCCCCGTCGGCCAGGCTTGCGCCCGGGCCGGTGCTCTACGATGTCGTCGCGCGGGACACGGTCCGGATGAAGGAGGAACGGCGATGGGGTGGAAGGACAAGCTCAAGGCCGGCGCCGAGGAGTTCAAGACCGGGGCCGGAGAGGCGACGACGCGCGCCCGCGAGACCGTCCAGGAGGCTCAGGTCAGGCGTGATCTGGCACACGCCTACACCGAGCTGGGGCGGACGACGTACACGTTGGTCGACGAAGGGGCGCTCGTCGACGAGCGCCTGGACCACGCGGTGCAGCGGATTCGCGAGCTCGGAGCGCAGCTGGCCGATTCCCAGCCGCCGGCCGAATGAGCTGAGCGCGGCGCGAGCGCGCTCAGGAGCCCGCGGGGCCGTCCTCGCCGCGCTGGCGCAGGAAGCGCTGCAGATCGCGGGCGATCGTCTCGCCTGACGGCAGCGAGGTCGGATCGTCGCTGCTCTCCGACGCCGCCTGCTCGAGGCGCTCCACGAACGCCTGCACGTCGGGGTCACTCTGGACGGCGACATTGACCTGACGTTCGTAGTCGGCCGCCGCGCTCTCGAGCTCGGACCCGTCAACCGCCACGCCGACCAGGCCCTCGAGCTTGCGCACGAGTGCGAGCGCCGCCTTCGGGTTCGGAGTCGCGGCGATGTAGTGCGGCACGGCGGCCCACAGGCTGGCGGACGGCAGCCCCGCCTGTTGGCAGGCCGCGTGCAGGATCCCGACGATCCCGGTCGGACCCTCATACGAGGACGGAGCGAGCCCGAGCC
>DATNKY010000054.1:0-4014 GCA_035603155.1 Solirubrobacteraceae bacterium | reverse complement strand
TGACGACGACGGCGTCGGTCAGATATCCATACAGGTTCAGGTACGTGAACGTACGCATTGCCTCGCCGATCACCATTCGGTCCGGGTTCATCACCAGCCGGATCGTGCAGCGCTCGCGGTCGCGCAGGATGTCGTTCATCGCGATCAGGCTCTGCGAGAGCCGCTCGATGTCGGCGAACACGGCCTGGCTCGGCAGCGAGATGTCGAGCAGCGAGCGCGCGATCGGCCGCGCGGCGGCGAGGATCTGACGTTCGAGCGGGAACACCTTGTCGATCCACCAGCGCGCGACGTCCGGGAATGACAGCAGCCGCAGCGTCTCGCCGGTCGGCGCGCAGTCGACGATGATCGCGTCCCAGCGTCCGGACTCGTTGTGGGACTGCAGGCGCAGGAGCGAGAACAGCTCGTCCATCCCGGGCGGAACCGTCAGCTCCTCGGCCGAGATCCGATCGACGCCGTGCTCCTGGAGCAGCTCGCCGAGCCACTCCTGGACGCCGGACCAATGGCGCTCCATCTCCTCCTGGGCCTTCACCTCCTGGCCCCACAGGTGGTCGGAGATCTTGACCGGCTCGCCCCCGAGATCCGCGGACAACGATTCCGAGAGGCTGTGCGCCGGGTCGGTCGAGATCACGAGCGTCTCGAGTCCCGCGGCCGCACAGCGGCGCGCGGTGGACGCCGCGACCGACGTCTTGCCGACGCCCCCCTTACCGGTGTACAGAACCGTGCGCGGGCGCATCGCGAGCCGAGTCTATTGCTCGACTAGCGCTTGGCCACCTGCAGCGTCCCGCTGATCCGGGTGAAGTTGCCGGCCAGATCGGTCGCCGTCAGGCGGACGCCGTAGGTCCCGGCTCGCTTCAGCGCCGGGATCGTGAAGTGGTCGACCCCGTATGGGAACGTGGCGCTGGTCTGGAACGTGGCGGTCGCGCCCTGGGTGACGACGATCCCGACGCGGGAGATCTTCGACAGGCGAAAGCGCAGCGTGGTCGCCTTGCGAACGCGGGCACGCAGCGTCAGCTGCTGGAGCGTCGGCGGCGTCTTCTCGTACGCCTTGAAGTGCCCGGCGGTCGTGCAGTAGATCGGGGCCGACGTCATCGTGCACAGCTGCTGCAGAAATCCGGTCACGAGCTCGTGATAGCTGAGATCGTCCTCGACCCCCGGCTGATACAGCGACCAGGCACCGGTGTCGAAGTGGGGCACCTCGGCCATCGCCTCGGCGTTGCCGGCCGTGAACAGGCGCATCGCGAGCGGGTTGTTGCTCTCGAGCGCATAGTCATCGAGGCCGATCAGCGTCTGCAGGAACGCGTTGATGATCGAGATGCCCGGCGCGAACGTGTACTGGAGGAAGCGGATCCCGAGCGCGGTCTTGACAGCTACCCCGGCGGGCGGCGCGGCGGTGAACACGGGCATCGCCTGGCGTGCGACGTCGAGGTAGTAGCCGTTGCCGGTCGCCTCGAAGGCTCGGGTGAGCGCCTCGAGACCGGTCGCCTGGGACATCGCGCTGGTCCACGGCGGCCGGCCGCCGTCGAACTCGAAGTAGTACTCCCACGTCATGCCCCCGCCGCGCTTGGCCGCCAGCGGGATCATCTGCGCCAGCAGCTGCTCGAGCTGCCCGTAGTCGGCGCGCCCGGCGGTGAACAGCCCGTCGGCCTTGCCGAAGTTGCCGAGCACCTGGAGCTGGATGCCCTGGCCCGGGTAGTACTGCCAGACCAGAGGCGAGCCTGCGAACTCGATCCGCTGTCCGCTCGAGAGCAGCGGGCCGGTGGTCCACCATTGACGGTTGCGGTTCAAGGTCAGAAACAGGGCCGGCAGGCGCGAAGCGGTCAGCGCGCCGGAGGCCGCGATCTGGTGCAGAGTCTCGGTGACCGCGGTGAGCTCGGTGCGCCGGGTGCCGTTCAGGTGCTTCTCGGCCTTCAGCGCCAGGTTGAAGCCGGCGTTGTCCTGGCGGTAGGTGGACTGCGTGATCGCGTGCGAGCGGACCATGCGCGTCAGCTCGCTCGCGACAGTCCGCTGAGGGCCGCGCTTTCGCTTTGGTACCGGGGGTTTGGCAGCGCGGGAGGCGCGTGCCGCGGAGGCCCTCGGGCTCCCAGCCGACCCGACCGGCGGCGCGGTCGTCGCGGGGACAGGGGTGATCGCCGGCCTGCTCAGGAACGGGTCGTTGCGGGCGCGAGCTCTGCCATCGTGGCCGAGCACCAGCACGGGCGAGGCAGACGCGGTGGCTGGAAAGGCGGCAACGGCGAGCAGGGCTAACAGGCTCCTGCGCACCGATCCGATGCTACATTCGCCTCCTTGATGGTGCCACAGCTGAGGAGGAAGTTGCATGGCTGAGCGGCGCGGAATCCGACAATTTGCAGCCATATTGGTGGCCGTCGCGATGACGGCGGCAATCGCTGGCTGCGGCGCCAGCAGCCCTGCCTCGAGCTCCGCCGACGCCCAGCAGCTGCTCAAGCAGACGTTCAACGGCGCCCACACGGTCAAGAGCGGCGTGCTGACAGTCGACCTGACGGTCACGCCGTCCGGCTCGAGCACGCTGAACGGGCCGATCTCGCTGTCGCTGGGCGGACCGTTCCAGAGCCGCGGCTCGGGCAAGCTCCCCGAATCGAACTTCACGGTCGGGCTCAACGCGCTTGGCCACCGGGGCGAGCTCGGGCTGATCTCGACGGGCACCAACGGCTACGTGACGCTCGGCGGCAGCGCCTATCAGCTGCCGGCATCCGATTTCCACAAGCTCGATTCGAGCTTCTCGAGCGCGGGCACGAGCGGCGGCGGCGGCCTCGCGAAGCTCGGGATCCATCCACTGGACTGGGTGACGGCCCCGGCGATCCTCGGCACCGAGAACGTCGGCGGCGCCTCGACAACCCACATCCGCGCCCGCATCAACGTTCCCGCGCTGCTTGCCGACTTCAACACGTTCCTGCACAAGGTGTCCTCGAGCGGTGCAAGCTCGAAGATCCCGGCGTCGATCTCGGCCGCCGCGCGATCGAAGATCGCCGCCGAGGTCCGGCACCCGACGGTCGACATCTGGACGGGCACCGGCGACCACGCGCTGCGGCGCCTGACCTTGAACCTCGGCGTCCCGGTCAGCGGACAGGCGTCGGTGGAGCTGGGCGGTATGAGCTCGGCGGGCTTCGCGCTGACGGTGGGCTACGCCCACCTCAACCAACCGCAGACGATCTCGGCACCGACCAACATCAAACCGTTCAGCCAGTTCGAGGGCAAACTTCAGAGCACCGTGGCGCAGGTGCAGGGCGCGACCGGCGGGTCGACCGGATCGGGCTCAAGCGGATCGAGCGCCGCCGGCAGTGCCGCGGGCGTGAGCAAGTACACCAAGTGCATCCAGGACGCCGGCAGCGACGTCGGCAAGATGCAGAAGTGCGCCGGACTGCTGAACAACGGCGGCGGCTGACAGCCGCCCGCGGTCTCCGCGGCCGTTAGTCCTCGCGTCCCGGCTCTTGGTGGTCGACCTCGAGCTCGTCGTCCTCGTCGTCCTCCTCGTCCTCGGCTCCACCGGCGTGGTAGTGGATCTGGAAGCGCTCGAGCAGCTCGTCGCGCTGATGCTCCTCGATCGGCGTCTCGTCGGAGATCAGCACCCAGTCGGCGCCCTCGAACTCCTCGAGGTTGAAGATCTCCGTGTCGAGCGACGGGGAGTCGTCCACCACCACCAGCACCTCGGTCTGAGGATTGAAGTACGTCCCGGGACGGTTGATCAGATCGTCCAGCTCTACTTTGCGTGGGTCAGCCATCGCGCGCAATCTATCGTTCCGCGGCGTCGAAGGTGCGCACATGCTGTTGAGCGCCGCGCTCACATGCTGTTGAGCGCCGCGCTCACAGGCTGTTGAGCGCCTCGATCTCCCGAAAGATCTCGGCCTCGACATCGAGCGGCGGCTTGCCCTGACGGGCGCGGCGGTGGTTGCGGGCGATCACCAATTGGCGGATCTCCTCGCGCAATTCCGGGTCGATCTGGGGCGCGGTCAGCCGTGCCAGCTCCTCCTCGACGTCGATCTCCGGCTCGCCGCGGCG
>DATNKY010000057.1:0-3929 GCA_035603155.1 Solirubrobacteraceae bacterium | reverse complement strand
AACGGCGTCGCGATGCACGCGGACGAGATCGGCTCGCGCACATCTGCGCTGCTCGAGGGCGTCAGCGGCACGTCGCTCTCGTCGAGCACGAACGTCGGGTTCGCCGCGTTGATGAAGTGGCCGGCAAACGCCTTCTCGACGCCGCCGCCCGTGTCCTCCCGCCATGTGACATATGGGGTGTTGCCCGAGAAGGTGATGTCGGGCCGGGTCGAGTCATTGGCTCCGGCCGAGATCGGGTTGCCGCCGTTGACGATCTGGAAGTGCGGCGTCGGCGTTGCAACGAAGCGCGACACGAACACCTGCTTGAAAGAGCCGACCATCTCGTCCCAGGCAACCCAGGGAGCGGTCGGGTTCGCAGGGTTCATTGTGCCTGCGGCCACGCGCGGATCCTCGGCGTCCTCGGTCGGATCGTGGTTCAGCGAGCAAGCCTGCTCGGCTGCCAGGGTGGCAGCGCAGCTGTCGCTCGAATCGAGGATCCCGTTGCCGGTGTTACCGATCGCATGCCAGTGAAAGCCGCCGTCGATGGTGGCGCCGGTGGCGGACTCCGCCTTGGCGGCGAACACAAGCTCCTTGCTGGAGAGCCCTGACGTCCCGGGACCGGTCTCGTACCAGACCACCCACGGAACCGCGTCGTTGGCGCCGGTGAACGCGATATCGGGCTCGATCCCGTCGCGCTGCACGTCGACGTTGAGGCTTGGATCAGCGCCGCCGGGACCGACCCGCTTGACTCCCACGTCCTGGAAGCAGAAGCCGCCGATCGCGGGGATATGACCTGCGACCGGGACGCCGGCCGGGGTCACGTTGTCGCAGTTGAGTTGCCCCGGGCCGATCGGCTTCGACACGAAGATCTGATCCTTGTCGTTGACCGGCGCGGTCGTGGTCTCCTGCCAGGTCACCCACGGTCCCGGCTTGGTCGGATCGACCGCTGAGCCGCCCGCCACCGATGGGTTCTCGGCGTCCTGGTCGGTGTGGATGTTCAGCGACGGAACGTTCACGCTGCCGCCGCCGTTGCCCCGGCTCTGCCCGGAGAAGATCCACTTGTTCTGGTTGGCGTCCGGGTTGTTGTCAAACCGGCTGGCGAACACGTTCTCGGTGCCGAAGCCGACGCCGGTCGTGTCCTCGTACCACGTGGCCCACGGCACCGTCCGGCCTGCACCGGCGAAGTCGATCGCCGGCGCCTCGCCATCCTGATCCTGGTCGAAGTTGAGCGAGCCGCTGAACGTCGGGCTGGCGCTCGAGCGCCCACCCACGGTGCCGATCCCCCGCGTCTTCCAGGCGCCCATCGCGAACGAGCGGCTGAAGATCTGGTCGAAGGCGCCGACCGCCTCCTGCTGGCGGAACACCGCCCACGGTACCGCTTTGCCTCCGGCCGTCAGCGCACCGCCGACTACGTCCGCGTTCGTCGGATCCTCGCCATTGACGCTGAGGCCTGGGTTGATGCCCGCGGCGGGATCGTCATTGACCTGACCGCCCGGCGGCAGCGCTTGGAACGCCGCCGCGGACCCCGCAGCGGCGAGTGCCACGACCACGGTGGCGACGAGCGCGACTCGAAGCCGCCGCTTGCGTCGTGATCGATTGCCGGTCGTCTGATCGACAGTGGTGCGCATTTCGATTCCCCCAATGCGGTCCGGCGCTCAGCCGGATCTCGCTGTTCAGTTTGCCCTCAGCCTGGCGCCCAGAGAGCAGCGTTAGGCCAGGAGCCTACCACGCATCGGCGGGGATGTCGAAATGGCCCTTTGTCCGCTCGAACCGTCTGGCATAGTCGAGCCACCGCGAGCTCTCCCCACGCGATGATCCTCACGATCACATTGAACATGGCGCTTGACGTGACCTACCACGTCGAAACGTTCGAGCATGGCCACACGACCCGGGTTGGCAAGGTCTCGCGGCGCGCCGGTGGCAAGGGGGTGAACGTGGCTCGGGTCCTACACGAGCTCGGCCATGACGTCTTGGTCAGTGGGCTTGCCGGCGGATTCACCGGCCGCGCCGCCCGCGCTGAGCTCAGGGCCGCCGGCTTGCGCGACGAACTCATCGAGATCGACGGACAGTCGCGCCTGACGCTCGTGGTCGTTGATCGTGAAGGCTCGGCGACGGGCTTCTGGGAGCCTGGGCCTGTCGTCGCAGCGCCGGAATGGCAAGCCGCACTCCGCCGATGCTCGGAGTTGGCCGCCTCGGCCTCTGTCGTCGTTCTGTCCGGAAGCTTGCCGGCTGGCGTCCCTGCCGACGCATACGCTCAGCTGGTCGCCGCCGCGACCGAAGGGGGTGTTCCGGCGCTGCTCGATGCCGACGGTGAGGCGCTCGCGCTCGGCGCCACGGCTGGGCCGGCGGTCGTCAAGGTCAACGCATCGGAGCTCGCGAGCGCCACCGGCGAACACGAGGTTCAGGCGGGCGCTCGCGCATTGCGCAGGGCCGGCGCGCGGACGGTCGTCGTCACCGACGGCGCCGCTGGACTGACCTGCTTCGCCGATCAGGGCGTGCTGCATGCCGCAGCTCCCGAGGTGCTGGGCGGCAACCCCACCGGCGCCGGCGATGCCGTCTCGGCCGCCCTAGCTGCTGGGATGGTCGCCGGCGTCCCGTGGCCCGAGCGGCTGGCCGAGGCCGCGGCGCTCTCCGCGGCGGCAGTAAGCGCCCCGCAAGCGGGCTCGTTTGATCCAGACGTCTATAGACAGCTGCGGACGACGGTCCAGGCCGTTGCGGTCTAGTGTCTCGATCCGGAAATTCGGTGGCACCAAGAGGGGTCACTGGGGGATGCCGCGCAAGGACGCAGGAGCCGACGCGCAGCAGCGCTACGCGAGGCGACGAGGACGCTGCGCGGCGCCGCCAGGGGCCGCTCGACTGCCATCCAATTTATGAATCGGGACACTAGTGGCCGATCGCGTCCCCCGTCTCGGCGTCGAAGAAGTACAGCCGGTCGAGGTCGACCGCGAGCCGGGCAGGACCGGCATCCCTAACTGAGGCGGTGCGGCTCAGCCTTGCGGTCAACAGACGTGGCGTCGTGCCGGCGACCTGGTCAGTCGCCTCGGCGACGAGCTCGTGTGTGGTCAGCGCTTCACCGCCGGACGATGATCCGTCCACCGGCTCGAAGTAAACGATCAGCTCGGAACCAAGCGATTCGGCCCGTGCGACCTTGACGTCAAGTTGGTTGTTGGCGGCCGATCTGTTCTCCTCGGGCGAGGAGAAATCCTCAGGCCGGATCCCGACCACGATCTCCGGCGTCGGATGCTCGTGAAGCTTGGGAGAGCGCCGCAGAAGGCTCTCTGAAAGCGGGATGTCTGAGCTCCCGATCGATACTCGCGGCTCGCCGTTCGCCGTTCGCAGCCGACCGGGGAACAGGTTCATTGCCGGAGAGCCGATGAACGTGGCCACGAAGACGTTTACGGGTCTCTCGTACAGCTCCTCGGGTGTGCCGAGCTGCTGGAGTTCGCCGAGGCGCAGAATCGCGACGCGATCGCCCATCGTCATCGCCTCGACCTGGTCGTGCGTGACGTAGAGCGTCGGCGTGGCGAGTCTGCGCTGGACGTTGACGATCTCGGCGCGCATCTCGACCCGCAGCTTGGCGTCGAGGTTAGATAGCGGCTCGTCCATCAGGAACGCGGCGGGTTCGCGCACGATCGCCCGCCCCATCGCGACCCGTTGGCGCTCGCCCCCGGAGAGTTGCCTCGGCTTGCGCTCCAAGAGCTTGGTGACGCTCAGCATCGCCGCGGCGTCGTCGACACGACGGCGGATCTCGTCCTTTGGCATTCCGGCCATCTTCAGGCCGAAGCCCATGTTGCGTCGCACGCTCATGTGCGCATATAGCGCGTAGTTTTGAAATACCATCGCGATGTCGCGCCCGCGCGGTGGCATGCGCGTCACCACTCGATCGTTGATGGTCACCTGGCCGGAGGTGATCTCCTCGAGTCCCGCGACCATCCTCAACGTCGTCGTCT
>DATNKY010000060.1:0-4010 GCA_035603155.1 Solirubrobacteraceae bacterium | reverse complement strand
GCCGATGTCGGACTCCGACGAGCGCCGCCTGCGCGAGCGCGCCTGCGCGGCGCTGCACCAGGTCGGCTGCGACCAGATCGACGACCGCCTTCCGGGCACGCTCCCGTACGCCGTCCAGAAGCGCGTCGCGCTCGCTCGGGCGCTCGTCGGAGACCCGCAGCTGCTGTTGCTCGACGAGCCGGCCGGCGGGCTCGGCGTCGACGATCTGACCGAGCTCGGCGAGCTGATCACATCGCTTGGGAACAAGATCGCGGTGATGCTGGTGGATCACCACATGGACCTCGTCACTTCGGTCTGCCACCGGATCGTGGTGCTCGACTTCGGGCGCGTGATCGCATCGGGCACCCCCGACGAGGTCCGCCAGGACGCGAACGTGCTCGAGGCGTATCTCGGCCGCGAGGCGGAGGGCAGCGACGAAGCCGTCGAGTCGGAGGCCGGCGATGCTCACGATTGAGGAACTGACCACCGATTACGGCCCCGTCCGCGCGGTCGATCACGTATCGCTCGAGGTAGGACCGGGCTCGGTGACCGCGGTCCTGGGGGCGAACGGAGCCGGCAAGACATCGCTGCTGCGGACGATCACCGGCCTCGTGCGCCCCAGCTCCGGGCGGGTGACGTTCGACGGCGAGGACATCACCCGCCTCGCGGTCGAGGAGATCGTGCGGCGTGGGATCGCTCACGTGCCCGAGGGCCGGGGCGTGATCACCGAGCTCACGGTCGAGGAGAATCTGCGCCTCGGGGGCCTGTGGCGAGGACGCGACGCTGCGCCACAGGAGGAGATCTACGAGCTGTTCCCGCGGCTGCAGGAACGTCTGCACCAGCCCGCGTCGCGGCTCTCCGGAGGCGAGCGCCAGATGCTCTCGATCGGCCGGGCGCTCGTGGCCCGCCCCCGCGCGCTGCTGCTCGACGAGCCGTCGCTCGGCCTCGCGCCGCTGCTCGTCGCGCAGATCATGTCGCTCGTCAGGCGGCTTGCGGACACTCTCGATCTGGCCGTCCTGCTGGTCGAGCAGAACGCCCGCAGCGCTCTGTCGATCTCCCAGCGTGGGGTGGTGCTCAACCTCGGTCGGGTCGTCGCCGATGTCAACGCCGCCGAACTGGCGGCCGATGAACGTCTCCGCCATGCCTACCTGGGGTTCTGAGGCGCGATGACCAAGTTCATCGACCTGACGCTGAACGGCATCTCGACCGGCGCCGTGTACGCAGCAGTCGCGCTAGCGCTGGTGTTGATTTGGCGCGCGACCCGGATCGTCAACTTCGCCCAGGGCGCGATGCTGATGGTCACCACCTTCATCGCGTACGCGGTGATCAATGCGACCGGCTCGTATGTGGTCGGGTTCGTGGCTGCCCTGGCGTCGGGGTTCGTCCTCGGCGCCGTCATCGAGCGGGTCCTGATCCGCCGCGTCGAAGGCGGGCCGCCGCTGAATGCGGTGATCGTCACGCTGGGGCTCTACACGCTGCTGGTCGCAGCGGCCGGCATGATCTGGGGCAACACGCCCAAGTCGTTCCCCGCCGCGTTCTCGATCCGCGGCTACGAGGTCGGGGGCACGCGGCTGCTGTTCGCCCCCAACGACACGTTCATCGTCGTGGTCGTGATCGCCGTCGCGCTCGGCCTCGCCGTGCTGTTCCGCGCCACCTCGATCGGGCTGCAGCTGCGGGCTGCGGCGTTCAAGCCCGAGGTCGCGCGCCTGCTCGGCGTCCGCGTCGGACGGATGTTCACACTCGGCTGGGCGCTCGCCGCCGTAGCCGGCTCGCTCGCCGGCGTGCTGATCGCGCCGTCGATCTTCCTCGGCCCGAACAACTTCGACCCGATCCTGATCAGCGGCTTCGTCGCGGCCGTGATCGGGGGTCTCGACAGTCCGCCCGGCGCCGTCGTCGGCGGACTGTTGCTGGGGCTCGCGCTGTCCTATGTGTCGGGTTACGAAGGCTCGTCGCTGGTCCCGCTCGCGGCGCTCGTGATCCTGATCATCGTGCTGATGGTTCGGCCCACGGGGCTGTTCTCGGCCACCAAGGAGCGCCGCGTATGACCGTCACCGTCAGCGGGCCGCGGGCATGACGGCCACCGACACCGAGCGCACGCGCAAGCCGGCAACGGGTGCTCGCGCCTGGATCAAACGCAGCACGCTGCTGCGGTCACTGCTGTTGGTCGTCGTCGTCGGGATCGTTCTGCTGATCGTCAGCGAGCAGATCAGCGCCTACAACGATCTGCAGCTCGCTACCGGTGCCTACTACTTCGCCGCGCTCGCCGGCCTGACGATGCTCGCCGGCTGTAGCGGCCAGATCTCGCTTGGCCACGGGGCGCTGATGGCCGTCGGCGCCTACACGGTCGCGCTGCTGATCGGCAACGAAGGGTGGGCGCTGGTTCCAGCGCTGGCGGCGTCGGCGGCCGTCACCGCAGCGGTCGGAATCCCGGTCGGCGCCGCGGCGAGCCGGCTGCGCGGCCCGTACCTCGCAGGCGCGACGCTCGCGTTCGCTGTCGGTCTGCCGGCGCTCGCGGACAAGTTCCCCGCCACGTTCGGCGGCGAGAACGGGCTGATCATCAACCCGCCCACGCCCCCCGCCTCGCTCGGGTTCAACTTCCCGCTCGAGCGCTGGGAGGCCTGGATCGCGTGCGCCGGCGCCCTGATTGTGATGTTCGTCCTCTACAACCTGATGCACAGCGGCTTCGGGCGCTCGATGGCCGCCGTGCGCGATGACGAGATCGCCGCCTCGCTGTGCGGTCTGCGCGTTGGCCGCACGCAGACGGTCTCGTTCATCATCAGCGCCGCCTGTGCCGGACTCGGCGGCGGGCTGCTCTGCGTGGTGCTCCAGCTCGCCCAACCCGGCGCCTTCCCGATCCAGCTGTCGCTGTCCCTGCTGACCGGGGTCGTCCTCGGCGGGCTCGGGTCGCTGTTCGGCGCCGCCTGGGGCGCCGCATTGCTGGTGTTGCTGCCCAACTGGACCAACGACCTCGCGAACTCGTTCTCGCTCTCGACCAAGGTGTCGGCGAACCTGCCACTGGCGATCTACGGCTTGGTGCTGATCGCCGCGATCCTGGTCTGGCCGAGCGGGATCCAGGGCGGAGTGCGCGCGCTCGGGCGCTGGCTGCGCGGAAGGTGGACGCGCCGCGGCGCCGACCGGCCGACGGCGGCGCCGCCGAAGCCGACCGCCAGCGCGGGCGGGTAGCGGATCTTGGCCGGCGCGGCAGCGAGCGGCGGTGGGTACGAACTTCGCCCGACGGGGCCGCTAGCGCTCGCGGCGCTTGACCGCCACGCCGGGACCGACCATCGGCACTCCGAGCAGCGCGGCCTGAACCTCGCGCAGCCGCTCGTGGTCGCCGCGGATCCCGGCGTCGTTGTAGAGAAACGCCTCGGCCAGCCTGACGATCGCATACGCGAGCGTCGCGGGATCGGCCGGCGGGTCATACCACCCGCCCGAGACCTCCTCGGTGATCAGCGCCTCGACGGTCGCGACCGCCCGCGGGTGCACGACGCCGGTGCCCGAGGTCAGCAGGCGCATCGCGGCCCCGGGCTCCTGCTCGAGCAGCGTGCGCAGCGCCGGCGCGCGCGACAGGCTGCGGTTGATCTGGTCAAAGACCTCGAGCAGCCCCTGTGCGCCGCGAGTCCGGACGGCTCGCCGCTTGCGCGCGATCAGACGCTCGAGCTGGGCTGCGACGACCTCGCCGAGCACCCGCTCGCGCGATCCGAACCAGCGGTAGATCGTCGCCCGGCTGAGCCCCAGGTGGCGCGCGACGACCGTCAGATCGACGCGCTCTCCGCGCGCGTACTGGTCGTTGACCGCCTGCAGGACCTCGGCTGGCGACGCCGTTGCCGGGCGGCCACGCTTACCGGTTGCCGTGCCCACAGTAAAAGCCTAGTATTTGAAACGTCTGAGGTGGAACGTATCGAAATGGCCGCGATACCTCCGTGCGCGGCTCGTCATGGAACACCGCTCGAGGAGGCAGAGGATGGGAAGACGTAGGAGTCGGCTGCTGGGCGCCATCGCGGCAGTCGCAACGCTGGGGCTCGTCGTCG
>DATNKY010000072.1:0-2367 GCA_035603155.1 Solirubrobacteraceae bacterium | reverse complement strand
GGGCGCGGTCCAGCTCTCCAAGTTCGACGGCGCCTACCTGACGCTGTCCGCGGACCACGCCGCGGACGTCGCCAAGATTCTCCAAGCCCGGGTCGTGATCCCGCTGCACTTCGAGGGCTGGGGGCACTTCACCCAGGGCGCCAACGAGCTCAAGGCGGCGTTCTCGGGCAACGGGATCCGCGACCGCCTGGTGATGCTCGAGCGGGGCGAGCGCGCCGTGGTCTGAACGCGAAACACGCCACCGGCCCACGTCGGTCGTGAGCCGGTGGGCTACTCGTGAGCCGGTGGGCTACTCGTGAGCCGGTGGGCTCCGCCTCTCGCGCGGTCGGTCTGCCTCAGCTCGCGCGACGGTTCTCGAGGAGCCGCGCAGCGACGCCGCTGTGAGCCCGCGCCGCGGCGCGATTGATCACAAGGGCCACCGGGGCCAGTGCCAGGCCGATCGCGGTGGTGAGCAGCGCCCACCCGGTCGACGTGACCGTATAGATGCCGAGGTTCAGCGTCGCGTACTGATGATGGGGGTCGCTCAGGGCCCACCACCACAGCGGCATGACGATCAGCGAGAACACCTCCCCCGTCACCGTCAGCGCCACGGTCGCGACGACGAACCCGAACACCGAATTGAACATCAGCCAGCGCACATCGGCCCACACGCGGCGGTCCGTCAACGCGAGCCGGACGCGCTCGATGGCGCTGTCGGGGCTCGACAGCCGGTAGTCGCCGGGCACTGGTCGTCCCGTGTACCAGCCGACAAGGCGGCGATCGCCGGCCGCGATGCGTCGCAGACACTCGGCTGTCGGGACCCAGAGGAGCACGCCGAACACCAGCACCGCCACGCTGAGCGTCACCGACAGCCCGACGGTCCAGGCGACGAACCCGACGATGCTGCTCATGAGGACCGCGGTCAGGTAGATGAGGTCGCGGCCGGCGGCCGTGGCCGCCCGAGCCACGCGTCCCTGGCGGCGCTCGACTGGCGACGCGAGGCGGTACGAGGTCACGTCATGGCTTGCGATCGTGGTGTTGGACATCAGCTCATTCCCTGTGTGCGTGGTTGACGCACTACATGATCGAAAGCGCGGCCGTCACCGGCAATGCGGCGTTCACCCGAACCGGGGTGGGGAATTCCCCACCCCGGTCGCTCTACGGCGCCTCCCTGCCAACGCCTACTCCGCCGCTGCTATTTGTGATGGTGCTTCGGCGCTCTGAACGTGACCTTCTGGCTCGAGACCTTCCTCGTGTGCCCGTTGCCGAGCGCCTGCGTGATCTTGAGCGTGACGGTGATGCGGCGGAAGCGGGCGAGCAGCTTCTTGCCCTTTCCGTTGAGCGGGACTGACACCGTTCGCGCCGTGCCTGCGGCGAGCTTGGCCCGCGCTGAGCCGACGGTGACAGTCACCTTGGTCACCTTGTGCTTCTTGGCCGCCGCGGTGACGTTGAGGAGCTTGTGCCCGCGGAGGTGCTCGACGACGGTCATCTTGAACACCAGGTTGCACGTGGCTCCCGAGGCGCCCGCGCACTTCACGCGTACCTTCGCGACAGTCCCCTTGACCTTCGCGCGGCCGGCCGATGCCCTGCCCGCGCCAGGCGGCTGGGCCGCCGTCGTGAACTGCTGGTCGGCGCCGAGGAACGTACCGAAGTCGCTCGTCGCGACCGCGCGGTAGTGAATCGTCGTGCCGGGCGCCAGCCCGCTCAGCTGCGCGGCGAAGGTGTCCGGTGAATTGTCCGGACCGGTCTTCTGGGTCGCCGTCGTCTGACCGTAGGCGGTCGTCGTTCCGAACTGGAATGACACACCGACCGATGCGCCGTTCGGGTTGACCGAGCCGCTGACCGACGCGGAGCTCGTTCCGATCCCGCTCGCGACGCCCGTGACCGGCGCACCCGGCTGGTAGGCATCGGCGAACAGGCTGCGCGGGCTCGTCCCGTTCGTGAACAGGAAGAACGGGGTCCCGATCGCCCCACCCTGGCACGCCTGGCCGTCGTTGTTGAACGGCGTCGCGATGCACGCGGACGAGATCGGCTCGCGCACATCTGCGCTGCTCGAGGGCGTCAGCGGCACGTCGCTCTCATCGAGCACGAACGTCGGGTTGGCCGGATTGATGAAGTGGCCCACGAACGCCTTCTCGACCCCGCCGCCGGTGTCTTCCCGCCAGGTCACGTACGGTGTGTTGCCCGAGAACGTGATGTCGGGTCGCGTCGAGTCATTGGCGCCGACCGAGATCGGCGCGCCGTTGTTGACGAGCTCGAAGTGCGTCCCGCCCACGAGCCGCGAGACGAAGACCTGCTGGACGTTGTTGAGGTCCTCGTCCCACGCAACCCAGGGGACCGTCGGGTTCGCCGAGCTCATCGTGCCGGCGGCGACGCGCGGGTCCTCGG
>DATNKY010000688.1:0-4622 GCA_035603155.1 Solirubrobacteraceae bacterium | reverse complement strand
GCTCGGCCGGTACCGAGCCGAGCATCTCGAGCACGAGCCGGATCGACGTGTCGTAGTCGTGTCCGGGGTGTGGACGCCCGAGCACGGGATAGGCCGGACCGGCCAGCCGCATCCCTTCGCGAAGCGGGACGATCTCGGCCGGCAGCGTCTGCTGCATGAGTCCGTGGCGATCTAGGACGTCGGTCAGCGCGCCGGTGTACAGCGAGGAGAAGCGAAGAGCGAGGTCTCCTGTCGCGGTCACGGCTCTTAGAATAGTCTCGCGGCCATGAAGGCGGTCGTCGTCGAGCGACCCAACCGGGTCGCCTACTTGGACGTTGACGCCCCCGCTGTCGGCCCCGACGACGTGCTCGTCCACAGTCGTGAGGCCGGACTGTGCCGGACCGACATCGAGATGATGACCGGGATCTTCACCGACCCGAGGTGGGTCCGGTTCCCCGTGATCCCGGGCCACGAGTGGTCGGGCACCGTGGTGCAAGTCGGAGACAACGTCGAGTCGGTGCGCGCCGGCGACCGAGTCGTATGCGAGGGGATGATCGCCTGCCACCGCTGCGTCGCATGTCGCCGCGGGCAGACGCAGTGGTGCGAGCGGATCGAGGCGCTCGGGTTCACACGGCCGGGCGGCTACGCCGAACTGGTCACGGTCCCGGCGAGCGTGGTGCACGTGCTGCCCGATCACGTCTCGTTCGACGCGGGCGTGCTCGTCGAGCCGGCCTCGGTCGTCCTCAACGGGCTCGAGAAGGCGCGGCCGCAGCCGGGCGAGAGCGTCGGCGTGATCGGCGTCGGCACGCTCGGCTCGCTGGCGATCACGCTGCTGGCCCTCTACTCGCCTGCGACGATCGTCGCGTATGGAATCCGCGAGGAGGAGCTTGCGCTCGCGACCGAGCTCGGCGCGAGCCAGGTCGCGCTCGTCGGCGAGGGTCCGCCGCCGACCGGCGAACTCGACCTGGTGGTCGAGACCGCGGGCGCGCCGGCCGCGATCGAGCTCGCCACGCAGCTGTGCCGGCCCGGCGGGCGCGCGTTGCTGCTCGGGATCGCGGGCGAGGGGCGCACGTTAACCGTCGAGGCCGACCTGTTCGCCGGCAAGGACATGGCGCTGATCGGCAGCATCGCTTACCCGACGAGGGTCTGGTCGCGGGTCGTGCAGCTGCTCACGAGCCGCGTGCTGGAGCTCGACCGGATCGTGACCCAT
Organism: Solirubrobacteraceae bacterium; assembly: GCA_035603155.1. Classification (GTDB taxonomy): domain Bacteria; phylum Actinomycetota; class Thermoleophilia; order Solirubrobacterales; family Solirubrobacteraceae; genus Palsa-465. The sequence continues at coordinate 3,433 of DATNKY010000688.1, read as the reverse complement.
CGCTTCCCGATCGGCGACTTTGAGGAAGCGATCTCGCTGATGGACGATCGGCGCGGGATCGTCGCCAAGGTCGTGCTCGAGCACGCCTGACACCGAGTCTGCAAACGAAAGGAACTACATGCCGACGATGCGAAGTGGTGGCTACGAGCGCGCCAACGGGCGCCGGAGCTCGCAGTGGTTTGACCGCGCGGACCTCGATGGGTTCCTGCACCGTTCGTGGCTGAAGTCGACCGGCGTCAGCGATGAGACGTTTCGTGGCCGTCCGGTGATCGGGATCTGCAACTCGTGGTCGGAGTTGACCAACTGCAACATCCATCTGCGCGGCCTGGCCGAGGCGGTCAAGCGCGGTGTGTTTCAGGCGGGCGGCTTTCCACGAGAGTTTCCGGTGATATCGCTGGGCGAGTCGCTGATGAAGCCGACGACGATGCTCTACCGCAACCTGATGGCGATGGACGTCGAGGAGTCGATCCGCTCCTATCCGCTCGACGGCGTGGTCCTGCTGACGGGGTGTGACAAGACCAACCCGGCGTCGATCCTGGGGGCGTGTTCGGCGAACATCCCGTCGATCGTCGTCACCGGCGGGCCGATGCTCAACGGTCACTGGCGCGGCAAGGAGCTCGGTTCGTGCTCGGACTGCTGGTTCTATAACGAGGAGCGGCGCGCCGGGCGGATCACCGAGACCGAGTTTGTGGAGATCGAGAACTCGATGTCGCGTTCCAATGGGCATTGCATGACGATGGGCACCGCGTCGACGATGGCGTGCATGACCGAGGCGCTCGGACTGACGCTGCCCGGAGCCGCCGCGATCCCGGCAGTCGACTCGCGCCGCGCGCAGGTGGCCGAGGCGGCCGGCCGTCAGATCGTCGAGCTCGTGCAGCGCGACATTCGCCCATCGGACATCGTGACCGCCGACGCGTTCGAGAACGCGATCCGCACCCTGCATGCGATCTCGGGGTCGACCAACGCGATCATCCATCTGATCGCGTACGCGGGTCGGGTCGGGGTCGACCTGCCGCTGTCTCTGTTTGACGAGCTGTCGGACTCGACGCCTTGGCTGGTGAACCTCAAGCCGGCGGGCGAGCGGCTGATGGAGGACTTCTACTACGCCGGCGGTCTGCCGGCCGTGCTGGACCAGATCCGCGATCTGCTCCACGTCGACGCGCTGACGGTCACCGGGCAGACGATCGGCGAGAACCTCGACGCGGTGCCGACCGAGATCATCGATCAGACCGTGATCCGCCCGCGCTCGGATCCCCTGCACGAGACCGGCTCGCTGGTCGTCCTGCGCGGCAACCTGTGCCCCGACGGCGCCGTGCTCAAGGTCTCGGCCGCCGACGAGCGCCTGCTCTCCCACGAGGGCACCGCGGTCGTGTTCGCGGACATCCACGACCTCGCCGCCCGGATCGATGACCCCGAGCTCGAGGTCGACGCCGACTCGGTGATGGTGCTCCAGAACGCCGGTCCGGTCGGAGCGCCGGGGATGCCCGAGTGGGGTCAGCTTCCGATCCCGGCGAAGCTGCTCGAGCGCGGCATCTCGGACCTGCTGCGGATCTCCGACGCGCGGATGAGCGGCACCTCGTACGGCACCGTCGTGCTCCACGTCGCGCCCGAGTCCGCGATCGGCGGACCGCTTGCGCTCGTGGTAAGCGGTGACCGGATCCGGCTCGACGTCGCCACTCGAACGCTCGAGCTGCTCGTCGACGACGCCGAGCTCGACCGCCGCCGCGAGGCTTGGTCGCCGCCCGCGCGAAAGGACGACCGCGGCTACCGCCAGCTCTACGAGGAGCACGTCCTGCAAGCCAACGAGGGCTGCGACTTCGACTTCCTGCGCGGACGCTCGCCGGTCGTCACAGCCCCGATGACCCATATCTAGTGCAGTGGGTCGACCGGAAATGGGTGATGTGTTTGCCGAGCGAAAACCGAGGGCGTCGAGGACGCAGGATTCGTGGCGTGGCAGCGCCACGCGAGAATCCGAGGACGAAGCCAACCGAAGGTTTGCAGCCGTCAAACATGTCAAACGTTTCCGGGAGGCCCACCGACCATGAACGGCTATGACTTCAGCCAGACGACGGCGCTGATCACCGGCGGCGCCGGCGACATCGGCGCGGCGGTCGCACGGCGGCTGCTGAGCGGGGGCGCGCGCGTCGCGACCCTGGACCTCCGCGCCGCCGAGATCGAAGGCGCGCTCGCGATCGAGGGTGACGTCAGCCGCTCGCAGGACGTCGACGCGGCCGTCACGCGCGTCGAGGACGAGCTCGGCCCGCTCACGGTGACCGTCTGCTCGGCCGGAGTGAGCGGCGAGTCGCTGCGGACCGTCGACGTTCCCGACGACGAGTGGCGCCGCGTCCTCGCGATCAACTGCGACGGCGTCTTCTACGCCAACCGCGCCGCGGCGCGGGTGATGGTGCCGCGCGGCTACGGGCGGATCGTCAACATCTCCTCGATCGCCGGCAAGGAGGGCAACCCGATGGCGACCGCGTACTCGGCCTCGAAGGCGGCCGTGATCGCGATGACCAAGGCGATCGGCAAGGATCTGGCCGAGACCGGAGTGCTCGTCAACTGCGTCGCACCGGCCGTGATCGAGACTCGACTGCTCGCCGACATGAGCGAGGAGCACGTCAACTACATGATCGAGCGGATCCCGATGAAGCGGGTCGGCAAGCCCGAGGAGGTCGCAGCGCTGATCGCCTTTCTGGCCTCCGATCAGTGCAGCTTCTCGACCGGCGCCGTATTCGATCTCTCCGGCGGTCGGGCCACGTACTGAGCGGCCGAGGTGTTTGAGCGAACCTATGGTGCGCTCAAACGCCTCGGCGCTGCCGGTGCGCCGCCGTCGGTCGGCGAACCGCCCAGCGAGCCGTCTCACGAGTAAGGCATCGGTAAGGCGTGAGTAAGGCATTCGCGCCCGAAAGTTGCTGCATTTTCCCGATGTGAGAAGGGCGGCTTACGCGCATCATGTCTGGTGTCGAAAAGGAGCCACAAGATGACACCGATCACCGCCATAGCCGCCAACGAACACCTCACAGACCTCCGCCGGGTCGCCGACGAGCGTCGCATGCGGTCCGCCGACTTGAAGACCGAGACCGCCCCGGAGAAGCAGCCGCGCGCGGTCCTGCTGCACTTCGCCCGGCCCGACGACTCGGGCCTCGTGCGCCGGCTCGCCGCCCTCGATGACGCGGCGCCGCTTGAGGGAGAGATCCTGATCTCGTTCGTCGAGGGCGAGGCCGTCGCCGCTCTCTCGCTCGAAGATGGGCGCGTCGTGGCCAATCCGTTCGTCCCGACCGCAGACGCGGTCTCCCTCCTGCGTCTGCGCCAGGAACACCTCTCCCGTGCGCACAGCCGTCGCGGCTGGCGCACGATCCTGCGCCCCCGAATCGCGTTCTGACCACAGACTCGCTGGGAGGCGAACGCGCCCGGGCACGTTTCTGGCGGCGTG
>DATNKY010000767.1:0-8125 GCA_035603155.1 Solirubrobacteraceae bacterium | reverse complement strand
CCCGCTTGCAGGCCGCTCCCGGGGACCTGTTGCTGATCGTCGCCGACGCCGCCCCGACGGCGGCCCAGGTGCTCGGGGCGCTGAGGCTCGAGCTCGCGCGCCGGTTCGAGCTGGTGCCGGCCGGCTCGCACGACATCCGCTGGATCGTCCAGTTTCCGATGTTCACCTGGCGTCCGGAGGAGCAGCGCTGGGATGCCGAGCACCATCCGTTCACCGCCCCGGCGACGCCGGCCGGCGAGCCGGCTACTGTCGCCGACCTCGGCGAGCCGGGCGGTCTGCTGTCGCGATCCTACGATCTTGTGGTCGACGGCAACGAGCTCGGCGGCGGGTCGATCCGTAACCACCGGATCGACATCCAGCAGCGGATCTTCGAGCTGATCGGAATCGACGAGCGCGAGGCGCAGGCACGGTTCGGATTCCTCCTCGACGCGCTCCGCTTCGGCGCACCCCCACACGGCGGGATCGCGTTCGGCCTTGACCGGATCGTCGCGCTGCTTGCCGACCGCGACAACATCCGCGAGGTGATCGCGTTCCCGAAGGCGACCAGCGGCGCCGACCCGATGACCGGCGCGCCGGCGCCCGTTGACCCGGCCCAGCTGCGAGAGCTGGGACTGCGGCTGATCTGAGCTCGCGATGGACGCGCTGGCCTTCGAGCACCATCTGACTTCGCCCCAGGGCCGCGGCCACGTCCCGCTGGACGGGTTCACGGTCACGGCCGGTGGCTGGTCATGCTGCGATGAGATCAGGTTCTCGGTACGGGTGATCGGTGACCGCGTGATCGACGCCGGCTTCGACGCCACCGGCTGCGGCGCCGCAACGGCCGCGGCCAGCGCTGCGGTGACGCTCGTGCGCGACGCCCCGGTGCTCGACGCGGCGCGGATCGGCCCGCACGAGATCGCGGCCGAGCTCGGCGGCCTGAGCGCAGGCAAGCTCCATGCGGCGGAGCTCGCCTCAGACGCGCTCGCCCGCTCGCTTGGAGCGGCGTTCGGCGCGTCGGCGCGCCTCGCGGCCCCGGTGGCCGGTCGCGTCCTGGTCGCGATGAGCGGTGGCGTCGACAGCGCGGTCGCCGCACACCTGGTCGCCGCTGGCGGCGACGCGGTGGCGGTCACGCTCGAGCTGTGGGCCGACGGCGAGAACGACGCCGAGGGCAGCTGCTGCTCGGCGTCGGCGGTCGCGCAGGCGCGCTCGCTCGCGCACTCGATGGGGCTCGCGCACTTCACGATCGATCTGCGCTCGGAGTTTCGCGCCGGCGTCGTGGAGCCGTTCATCGCCGGCTACGCCGGCGGCGAGACCCCGAACCCGTGCGTTGGCTGCAACGGCCACGTCCGGCTCGACGCGATGCTCGAGCTCGCAGACCGGCTCGGTGCCGAGAAACTCGCAACCGGGCACTATGCGCGGATCGCCGAGCCCGACCACGAACGCGGGCCGCTGCTGCGAGTCGCCGCCGACCGGGCCAAGGATCAGACCTACATGTTGGCGGCGCTGGACCCCGCGTCGCTGGCGCGGATGTCGTTTCCGCTCGGCGAGCTCGAGAAGCCCGAGGTCAGGCGGATCGCCACCGCCGCCGGCCTGCCGGTCGCCGCCAAGGCCGACTCCCAGGATCTCTGCTTCCTCGCCGGCACCAGCCGCGAGCGGTTCCTCGCGCGCCACGGCAGCGTCGGTGACCGTCCGGGGACGCTGGTCGATGCCGCCGGAGCCGTCGTCGGCCACCATCTCGGCCAGCACCGCTTCACCGTCGGGCAGCGGCGCGGAATCGGCGTCAGCCGCGGCGAGCCACTGTACGTGCTCCACAAGGACGCCGAGCGCCAGCGCGTCACGGTCGGGCCGCGTGCGGCGCTCCGGACCTCGCGCGTCGCGGTCAGAGGCGCTCGGCTGCACCGCCGCGCCGCGCGCGTAAACCAGGTGAAGCTCCGTTACCGCGCACGGCCGCTCCCCGCCACGGTGGCGGGCGAGCTCGACGCCGGCAGGCACCGGACGCTCGCGATCGAGCTCGGCGACGCTGTCGACGGCGCGGCGCCCGGCCAGCTCGCGTGCCTGATGGACGGCGAGCTCGTGGTGGGGTGGGGGACGATCGCCCCCTCGGGCTTGCCCGCCGCTTCCGACCGCGCGTAAGTCGGTTCGCAGACCGGGTGCACGCATAAACTGAGGGTTTCTTATGACTTCTGACGAGATCCGCGACACGTTCATCGAGTTCTTCAAGCAGCGCGACCATCGCCGGCTTCCGTCGTCGTCGCTGATCCCCGCCGAGTTCGACCCGTCCGTGCTGTTCACGATCGCCGGGATGGTCCCGCTGAAGCCATACTTCCTCGGTGTCGAGACGCCGCCGCATCCGCGTCTGACCACTTGTCAGAAGACGTTTCGCACCCCCGACATCGAGATCATCGGGACGACGACGCGACACCTGACGTTCTTCGAGATGCTCGGCAACTTCTCGCTCGGTGACTACTTCAAGCGCGGCGCGGCCGAGTTCGCCTGGGAGCTCTCGCGAGAGGGCTTCTCGTTCCCGGCCGAACGGATCTGGATCACCGTGTTCGCGGGCGACGACGAGCTCGGGCTCGGCCCCGACCAGGAGGCCATCGACGCGTGGATGGAGATCGGCGTTCCGCGCGAGCGGATCGTCGAGTGCGGCCGCGACGAGAACTTCTGGCAGATGGGCCCGACCGGGCCATGCGGCCCCTGCTCGGAGCTGTATCTCGATCGCGGGCTCGAGTTCGGCAAGCCCGACGATCTGCCGGGCGGCGACAACGAGCGCTTCCTCGAGTACTGGAATCTGGTGTTCATGGAGTTCGAGCAGAACCCGGAGGGCGTCCTGACGCCACTGCCGGCCAAGAACATCGACACCGGGCTGGGGCTCAACCGCCTGGCGTGCATCGTCCAGGACCAGCCGAGCGTGTTCGAGACTGACCAGTTCGCGCCGCTGATCGCGCTCGGCGAGGAGCTCTCCGGCCGCCGCTACGACAGCGACGAGCCGACCGCCAAGGCCCTGCGCGTGCTCGCCGATCACTCCCGCGCGATCTCGTTTCTGCTCGCCGACGGCGTCGTACCGTCAAACGAGGACCGCGGCTACGTGCTGCGGCGCGTGATCCGCCGCGCGATCCGGCACGGCCGCGGGCTCGGACTCGAGTCGGGCTTCCTGATCCCATACGCCGATCGCGTGACCGAGCTGATGGGCTCCGAATACCCCGAGTTGCACGAGCAGCGCGAGCTGATCTCCAAGTGGCTGACATCCGAGGACGAGAGCTTCGGCCGCACGCTCGAGCTCGGCCTGAGGCGGCTCGACGAGCTGATCGAGCGCGCCCACGACTCCGATGCCGAGGGCATCTCGGCCGCTGACGCGTTCCAGCTGCACGATACGTTCGGGTTCCCGTTCGACCTGACGCTCGAAATCGTCTCCGAGCACGGGCTCGGGGTCAATGAGGCAGGCTTCGAGTCGTTGATGGACGAGCAGCGCTCGCGTGCCCGCGCCGACTCCGGCCGCACGCGCGGCGGCGAGGGACTCCGCGAACGGGCGCTCGAGTTCGCCGGCGGCGCCGACTTCCAGACCGACTTCGTCGGCTACGAGACGACTGATGCTGACACCACAATCGGTGCGGTGACCGAGGACGACGGGCGGCTGCTCGTAAAGCTCGTCGAATCGCCGTTCTACGCGACCGGTGGCGGTCAGGTGGCCGACTCCGGGACGATCGAGTGCGCGGGCGGCGGTTGTCTGGCGACCGTCGAGGACGTCGTGCGCCTCGGCGGTGACCAGGTGCTGGCGATCGCCCCGGAACGCGGGCGCTTCGAGCCCGGCGAGCAGGTCCATGCCCACGTCGACCGTGGCGCGCGCCATGCGACCGAGTGCAACCACACGGCCACGCACCTATTGCACGCGGCGCTGCGCAGGCGGCTCGGCAGCCACGTCCACCAGGCCGGCTCGTACGTCGGTCCCGACAAGCTGCGGTTCGACTTCACCCACGGCGCGGCGCTGAGCGCGGACGACCTGCTCGTGGTCCACGAGGACGTCAACCGCTGGATCCTCGAGAGCCAGCCGGTCCGGGCGATCACGACCACCCTCGAGGAGGCCAAGCGGCTCGGCGCGATGGCGCTGTTCGGCGAGAAGTACGGCGACGTCGTGCGGATGGTCGAGGTCGGCGACGGGTCATTCTCGCGCGAGCTGTGCGGCGGGACGCACGTGCGCAACACCGCGGAGATCGGCCTATTCCGGATCCTTTCGGAGTCGTCAAACGCCGCCAACGTCCGGCGCATCGAGGCGATCACCGGGCCCGAGGCGGTCCGGTTCGTCGGTGATCGTGATCGCGAGCTCGAGCGTACCGCCGCGGTGCTGCGCGTACCGGCAGAGCACGTGGCCGAGTCCGTGCAGGCGCTCAGCGATCGCGTGCGCGAGCTCGAGCGGGCCGCGCGACGCGGCGCGACCGCCAACGGCGCGATCGACATCGACGCGCTCGCGGCGCGCGCGACCGAGACGTCGGGCGCGAGCGTGCTGACCGCGGCCGTCGACGCCGCCGACGGGCAGGCGCTGCTGGAGCTCGTGGACCGGCTCAAGGGCAAGCTCGGCGACGCCGCAATCGTGCTCGGGAGCGCCGGCGACGGGCGAGTCGACCTGGTCGCGAGCGTCGCGCCGGCGCTCGTGGAGCGGGGAGTCCGCGCCGGCGAGATCGTCAAGGTGGCGGCGCTCGAGGTCGGCGGCGGCGGTGGCGGGCGCGACACGCTCGCCCGCGCCGGTGGCCGTGACCCGGAGAAGCTCCCGGCCGCGATCAGCGCCGCGCGGACGGCGATCGAGGAGGCGCTGGAGGGCTGAGCATGAGGGTGCTCGCGCTCGATTACGGCCGCGCCCGCTGCGGCTGCGCGGTCAGCGATCCGACCGGGGTGGTGGCGACCCCGCTCGACCCTGTGATGGCCCCCGGCTCGAGGCGCGGGATCGGACGCCTGCGGGCGCTCGTCGACGAGCTCGCGGCGGAGCGCGTGATAGTCGGGCTGCCGCTGTCGCTGTCGGGCGAGGACTCGGCTCAGACCGCGGAGGCGCGCGCGTTCGCGGACCGGCTGGCGCACGTACTGCCGGTCGGAGTCGAGCTCTACGACGAACGCTTCACGACCACGCTGGCACAGCGCTCCGGAGGGCGCGCAAGCGAGGACTCGCGCGCGGCGGCCCATCTGCTCGAGGGCTGGCTGGCATGGCGACAGACGGCCGGGGTGGCCCATGGCTGAAGGCCGCGAGCGTAGCGCCGAGGAGCGCGAGGCCGCTCGGATCGAGCGGGAGCGCCGGCGTGCCGAGCGCACCGGCCGCGGGGTCAGCGAGCCGGCCGCAGCGCAGGTCGCGCCCGACGACGAGGCCGAGTTCGCTCGTGACGAGCCCGACGACGAGGCCGAGTCCGCTCGTGACGTGACCGACGATGAGCCTGGGTTCGGCCACGACGTGCCGGACGATGAGTCCGCGCTCGGCCATGACGTGCCGGACGATGCGCCCGTGCTCGGCCACGAGGAGCCCACCGATGAGCCCGTGCTCGGCCATGACGCGCCGGACGATGCGCCCGTGCTCGGCCACGACGAGCCCGACGACGAGCACGGGCTCGGCCGCGTCGAACCCGACGACGGAACCGTGTCAGAACATGGCGAGCCCGGAGACGAGCTCGACTACGAGACCGACGAGCACGAGGTTCCCTCCGGGACACGGCGGGTCAGCCACTTCGAGAAGGTCGCGACCAAGCCGAAGGGCAAGCGCCGACGCCCCAAGCCAGTTCGCCGCGCTCCGCACGGACCGAAGAAGAAGCATTCCTGGTGGGTCCGCGGAGCCTCGTTGCTCGCGCTGGTGCTAGCAGGTGCCCTGATCTGGTTCCTGGTCGAGCTGTTCCAGCCGTTTCACGGCTCCCCGCAGGGCCGCGTGACTTTGGTAATCCCGGCACATGCAAGCTCGAGCCAGATCGGCGATCAGCTCGCCAGGGTGGGCGTCGTGTCGTCGGGCTTCTTCTTCAATCTGCGCGCGACGCTCGCCGGCGAACGGGGCGATCTGCGAGCGGGCCTCTATCACCTCCAACACGGAATGAGCTACAGCGCCGCGCTCGACGCCCTGACCAAGGCGCCAAGGGCGGCTCGGGTAACCGAGCTGACGATCACCGAGGGCCGCAGCAGACGGGAGGTCAACGACCTGCTGCGCTCCGAGCACGTGCGTGGAAGCTACCTCGCCGCGAGCCGCACCTCGCCGCTGCTGCATCCCGACCAGTACGGCCTCAAGCATCCACCGAAGACGCTCGAGGGGTTCCTGTTTCCTGACACCTACCAGCTCGTCAAGCCGGTCAAGATGTCAGCGCTCGTGTCCGACCAGCTGCGCGCGTTCAAGCGGCACTTCTCCAAGGTCGGTATGGCTTATGCGCGCAGCCGCCACCTGACGCCATATGACGTGCTGACGATCGCGTCGCTGATCGAGGGCGAGGCGGCAACCAAGCACGACCGACCGCTGGTCGCGTCGGTGATCTACAACCGCCTCGCTGACGGAATGGCGCTCCAGCTCGATTCGACGACGCGGTTTGCGACCGGCAATTACAGCAAGCCCCTGACGGTCTCACAGCTGCACTCGTCCTCGCCCTACAACACTCGAACGCACACCGGCCTACCGCCGGGACCGATCAACAGTCCGGGGATGGCGGCGCTGCAGGCCGCGGCCCACCCGGCCCACACGCACTACCTGTTCTTCTTCACCAAGCCGTGCAGTCATAACGCGGTGTTCGCGAGCACCTACGCCCAATTCCTGGCCCAGGGCAGCCAGAACCAGAACCAGCATTGTTCACATTGAGCAGCGAGCGTGCCGGTGGGAGGCCACGCGTGCGCCTCGGCGTGCTCGGCTGGCCGGTCGCCCACAGTCGCTCGCCCGCGATCCAGAACGCCGCGCTGGTCGCGGCCAGGTGCAGCGGCTGGCGCTATCAGCTGCTGCCGGTGCCGCCCGAGCTGTTCGACGAGGTCGCGTGGGCACTGCCCGCCGGCGGCTTCCGCGGGGCGAACGTCACGATCCCTTACAAGCCCGCGGCGCTCGAGCTCGCCACATGCCCGACAGCCCGGGCGAGCGCGATCGGCGCCGCCAACACCCTCGTGTTCGAGGCCGGCGGGGAGATCGTGGCTGACAACACCGACGCGCCGGCGCTGATCGACTCGATCACGATCGACTTGGAGGGTACCTCGGTACTCGTCCTCGGCGCCGGCGGGACCGCGCGGGCCGCGGTGTGGGCGCTACACGACGCGGGCGCAGCCGTCACCGTCTGGAATCGGACGGCTGCGCGCGCGCGCGAGCTGTGCGCGGAGCTCGGCGGCACCCCGGTCACCGCTTGCGGGCCGGCGGATCTGCTCGTCAACTGCACGGCGATCGGCCTCGCCGGCTCGGACACGCTCGAGGGCCTACCGCTCGCGCCGGGCGACCTCGCGGGCTTTCGCGCCGTCGTCGACTTCGTCTACACCGACGGCGGCACGGCGCTGGTGCGGGCGGCCCGCGAACTCGGGGTGCCGACCGTCGACGGCCTCGACCTGCTGATCGCGCAGGGGGCGTTGAGCTTCGATCTGTTCACCGGCAAGCCGGCGTCGATCGAGGCGATGCGCGAGGCCGTCGGTCGCGGGCGTCGCGCGGAGCCGCAGCCCGGTGGGTAAGGTGCGGCCGATGCGATCAGCGATCGACCCGACCGGACCGAACCGCCGATGAGCTCGGGACGGAACGAGGAATCCACGCCGGGGATCTGCACGCCGTGCCGCGGGACGGGCAAGCTGATCTCAGGACTCGGCGGCACGCCGCACGAGGTCATCTGCCCATGGTGCCGGGGCACGGGAGAGCGGATCCCGGGGATCGACGCGCAGGAGTCTCCGGCCGAGACGGGCACGCCGCCCGCCGGCGACTGAGGTGGACCGAAACGAGCTCGGCCCCGACCCGTACGTAACCTGGTCAGCAGGATGACGATTCAGTTGACCACCGCTGGCGAGTCGCACGGACCGGGGCTGACCTGCATCATCGAAGGCCTGCCGGCCGGCCTCGTGCTCGACCGCGAGGCGATCGACCGCGACCTCGGCCGCCGCCAGCTCGGACACGGTCGAGGCGGGCGGATGAAGATCGAGCAGGACAGGGTCGAGGTCACCGGCGGGGTCCGGCACG
>DATNKY010000168.1:0-4281 GCA_035603155.1 Solirubrobacteraceae bacterium | reverse complement strand
CCGGACCCAGGTGGCGCTCGAACCCGACCGGCAACCTCGCCGACGGCGGGGATTACGTGGTCCGTCACCCGGCCGGCCTCTGAAATCGTCCCTGCGGCCGCCTCCGGCGGCCGCGCGCAGGTCGCCCCCCTGGCCATGCGGTCGCCCTTCGTGGGCGACCGCGGGCCGGAGGTCGCGCGTGACGTAGCATCCAGGGAGCATGTCCGCGCTGTCCGAGCTGTACACGGTTCCGCAGGAGCACCTCGACTTTCGCGACACGATTCGCGAGATCGCTCGCGAGCGGATCGCGCCGCGCGCGGCGGAGATCGACGAGCAGGAGGCATACCCTCACGACCTCCGCGCGCTGCTGGCCGACCAGGACATCCTCGGCCTGCCGTTCGAGACCGAGCACGGCGGGACCGGCACCGGCACGCTGATGCTCAACATGGCGGTCGAGGAGATCGCCAAGGCGTGCGCCTCGACGGCCCTGATCCTGATGATCCAGGAGCTCGGGACGCTGCCGATCAAGCTGTTCGGGTCCGACGAGCTCAAGGATCGGTTGCTGCCTCGGTGCGCGTCCGGGGAGTGGTCACCGGCGTTCGCGCTGTCGGAACCGGACGCCGGCTCGGACCCTGGCGGGATGCTGACCCGCGCGGTCCTCGACGGCGACGAATGGGTGATCGACGGGACCAAGAACTGGATCACCAACCTCGGGATCGCTGACTTCTACGTCTGCTTCGCGGTCACCGACCGCGAAGCCGGCCACTCGCACGGGATCACGGCGTACGTGGTCGAGGCCGACCGGCCGGGCTTCAGCGTCGGCAAGCTCGAGCACAAGCTGGGGATCCGCGGCTCGCCGACCGGCCAGCCGATCTTCGACGGCGTGCGGGTGGGGCCCGAGAACGTGATTGGCGAGGTCAACGAGGGGTTCAAGGTCGCGATGGCGACGCTCGACCGCTCGCGGCTCGGGGTCGCTGCGCAGGCGCTGGGGATCGCCCAGGGAGCGACCGACTACGCGGCCGCATATGCCGCCGAGCGCAGGCAGTTCGGGAGGCCGATCAACTCCTTCCAGGGCATCCAGTTCAAGCTCGCCGACATGGAGACGCAGTGCGCCGCAGGGCGCGAGCTGCTCTACAAGGCCTGCGCCAAGGTCGATCGTGGTGACAGCGACATCGGCAAGTACTCGGCGATGGCGAAGCTGTTCTGCTCCGACGTCGCGATGAAGGTCACCGTCGAGGCCGTGCAGGTCCTCGGCGGCTACGGCTACGTCAAGGAGTACCCGGTCGAGCGGATGCTGCGCGACGCGAAGATCACCCAGATCTACGAGGGCACGAACGAGATCCAGCGGCTCGTGATCGCTCGGACGATGAGCTAGGCAACATGCTCGGCAAGCCCCCCACGACGACCCGCGTTCTGATCTCCGCCGTCGCTGCGTTGACGATCGGCCTTGGCGTCGTCAGCGTCATATTCGGATTCAGCGACGACTTCCCGGTCCGGCTGCTGCAGGGAATCGCCGTATTCGGCGCCGGCGCCGCGGTGATCGGCGGTGCTGTCGTGCTCACCCTCGTCCACCTCGCAGGCTGGCGCGACCCGGAGTCCGAGGAGGAGTTCGAGCGTCTCGTGGTGCGGACCGAGCGGCTTGCCGAGGAGGGCCTGTGGGGCGACGACGAGAGCGACGAGGACGAGCTCGACGATGAGCCGCTGCCGATCACCGACGACGAGGACTTCAGGGCGCTCGTGCGCTCGGCGATCGACGATCTGCCGCTCGAGTTCCATCGCGCGCTCGAGCACGTGGCGATCGTCGTCTCAGACGGCGGCCGCCGCCACCGGGCGTACGGGCTCTACCAGGGCGATACGGTCGCGCACGACTTCTTCCACGATCGGATCGTGATCTTCAGGGACACGCTCCTGCGGGATTTCGGCCACGATCCCGAGCTGCTCAAGGCGCAGGTGACCCGCACCGTGCGTCACGAGCTCGCCCACCATCTCGGCTGGGGCGAGAAGGGCGTCCGGGGCCTCGGGCTCTGATCCGGCTGACGCACGAGCTCGTGTCAATGGTCTGGCCGTGTTCCGGCGTGGCGGCCTGTTTGAGTGCATCAAGCGCGACGGCCGGACTGGCGTAGGATCGACGTCTTTCCGCGACCCCCGAGTAGGAGCTCCCAGATGCCCGAAGCAGTAATCGTCGACGCCATCCGCACGCCGATCGGACGTGCAGGCAGGGGCTCGCTGAAGACCGTCCGCGCCGATGAGCTGGCGGCGATCCCGATTCGCGAGCTGGTGGCGCGCAATCCGGCGGTCGATTTCGCCCAGACCGACGACGTCCTGATGGGTGCCGCGTCCGGCGTCGGGGAACAGGGCTACAACGTCGGGCGCAACGCCTCGCTGCTCGCGGGGCTCGACCACCACGTCCCGGGCTGCACGGTGAACCGCTTCTGCGCCTCGTCGCTGATGACGATCCGGATGGCGGCGCACGCGGTCAGGGCGGGCGAAGGAGACCAGTACGTCGCCGCGGGCGTCGAGGCGGTGTCGCGCGCCGGTCTCGGCGCCGGGATGATGGACGAGGCCAAGAACCCGACGCTCGACGGCTCCGACGGCTCGCTGTACGACGTCTATATCCCGATGGGAATGACGGCCGAGAACGTCGCCGATCGCTGCCACGTGACGCGCGAGCAGCAGGACGAGTGGGCCGTGATCTCCCAGAACCGCGCCGTGCAGGCGCGCGACTCGGGCCACTTCGACGCCGAGATCGTGGCGGTCACGGTCCCCGCGCACCAGGACACCGACAAGGAGGGCAACGAGATCGATGTGCCCGAGACCGTCGTCATCCGTGATGACGGCCCGCGCCCCGGCACGACGATGGAGGTCCTGGCGCAGCTGCGCCCGGCGTTCAAGCCCGATGGGACCGTCACCGCCGGCAATGCCTGCCCGCTCAACGACGGTGCCGCGGCGGTGCTCGTGATGTCCGACGAGAAGGCGCAGAGCCTGGGATTGAAGCCGCTGGCGCGGATCGTCGCCTCGACGGTCGCCGCGATCCGGCCCGAGATCATGGGCCTGGGGCCGATCCCCGCGATCCGATCGCTGCTCGAGCAGACGAACATGACGATCGACGACATCGACATCATCGAGATCAACGAGGCATTCGCCGCGCAGATCGTGCCATGCCGCGACGAGCTCGGCATACCCGAGGAGAAGCTCAATCCGTTCGGCGGCGCGATCGCACTCGGCCATCCGTTCGGGATGACCGGCGCGCGGATCATGACGACGCTGATCAACGGCCTGCGGGCGACCGGCGGGACGTACGGGATCGAGTCGATGTGCGTCGCCGGCGGCATGGGCCAGGCGATGCTGATCGAGCGCCTCAACTGACACCGGCGAGCGTACGATGTGCCTTCGATCTCAAGTGAGGAGGTGGCATGTCGAGGTTGATCCGACTTGACGAGACCGGTCACACGACCCTTGCCGAGTGGAGCATGGAGGACCGTGCTGCGTTCGAGGACGCCGTGGTCGCGTTCCGAGCGGAGTTGGACCGCGGCTACTTCGGGATCGCGTCGCTGCCCGACGGGCGGGCCGAGCAGATCCGCGAGCTGCCGTTCGATGCGCCGACGGTGATCCTGCGACGGCCGATCGCCGGAGGCTGAGCGCGCGGTGAGCACCGCAGTGCCCGCCGCCTCCGGGGCACTCGAAGGACTCCCGGAGCGCGAGACCGTCCACTGGCGCCGGCGCGTCGACGCGAGGTCCCTGCGTCGCCGGGGCCGCTGGTGGACCGCGACCACGGTCGCCCACACCGTCCCGTTCATCTGTGCCGCGATCGCGCTCGGCGTGCTCGAGCCGGTGACGATCCCGGTCTCACTGGCCCTGCTCGCGCATGCGTGGGCGATCCCGGAGCTGTACGCGGCGCGCGGCGCGAACGTGCTCCGGCCCCGCCGGGCCGCCGGCGCCGGACCCGAGCGCCGCGCGCTGCTGCTGCTGGGCGACCTGATCGATGACCGCGCGCGGACGCTGCACGCGGCGACGGGCCTGGTGCTCGAACGCGGAGAGCTCGGGACCTGGATCCTGGGCGAGGCCGGGGCGGTGCTCGTCCGGCCGGACGGTCGGCGGGTGTTCTGCTACTGCGTCAAGGCGTCGGCGTCTGGCCTGCCGGCGGGCGACCGGATCGCACACCTGCTGCTGGCGCTGCGGGTCAACGAGCGCGACTTCGCGACGGTCGCCAACCTGGCCTTCTCGGGCGCCCCCTGGCGGTTGCGCCGGCGCCTGCGCCCCGGCCAACGCGGGGCACTGCGCGCGGCGCTCGCACGCTAGAGG
>DATNKY010000745.1:0-6757 GCA_035603155.1 Solirubrobacteraceae bacterium | reverse complement strand
CGGCGCTCGCGCTGTACGCGACCGTGCGCTGGGCGACCCTGATGACCCCGGCGCCGATGTGGCGATTGGTCGGCCTGTGGGCGCTGGCCGTCGCGCTCGCGGGCGCGGTGCCGCTCGTGCGGCCGTACGGCAAGGTCGTCGCGCTCGTGTTGACGGTCGTGTTGTGCCTGTTGGCTTTCCCGATCGCCGGCTTGCAGTGGCACTCGTTCATCCATCTGCGGATTGCGGTCAGCGCGCGCCACATCGGCGACGGGCTATCGGGGCTGCCGACCGCGCTCGTGCCCTACACCGGACCGAGCCAGACGATCCGATTGGTGATCGCGCTCGGCGCCGCGGTGCTGCTGCTCGACGCGGCGATCGTGCTCGCGTTCGCCCCCGCCGCGTTCGGGGATGGACGGCGGGCGGCGGTGGCTCTGCCGCTGATCGCGCTTGCCGTCGTCCCATCGACGCTCGTGCGCCCCGAGTTTCCATACCTGCAGGGGCTGCTGTTGTTCGGGCTGCTGGCCGCTTTCATCTGGGGCGAGCGAATACGCCGTGATGCGGTGGGGATGGCGCTTGCGGTCGCGCTGCTGGCGGGGGTCGTCGCGGCGCTCGTCGCGCCCCAGCTCGATCAGCACAAGGCGTGGTTGAACTACAGGGCGTGGACCGGGTCGGTCACCGACGTTCGCGCCGACTCGTTTAACTGGAACCAGACGTACGGACCGCTGCACTGGCCGCACTCCGGCCACGAAGTGCTGAGCGTGAATGCCAGAACGCCCGATTATTGGAAGGCCGAGAACCTCGACATGTTCAACGGCTACGCGTGGGTGCTCGGCGCGGCGTCGGAGCAGCCGAAGCTGCCACCGGTCAGCCTGGCCGCGCTGACGGCATGGACGCAGAAGGTCCGGGTCACGGTGACGGGAATGAAGACCAACGACGTGATCGCACCTGGCGAGGTGATCGGACGGCCCGCGCAGGTCCCGGCCGGGGTCGAGCCCGGCGTCGACGCCGGCAGCTGGACCTCCGTCAGGACGCTCAAGTCGGGGGCCTCATATGAGGTCACGAGCTACTCGCCGCACCCGTCGGCCGACCAGCTGCGCCAGGCGGGGGACGGCTACCCCTGGTTCGCGCTCAGCAATGACCTGACGCTCACGATCCCGCAGACCGGCGCGCCGCCGCAGGAGTTCACGCAGGTCACGTTCGATCCGTTTCACCATCGCAGGAACCTCGCCAACCGGCCGGCGAATGGGCCGAGCATCGCTCGCGTGCTGGATGCCAGCCCCTATGCGGGCGCGTACGCGCTCGCCCAGCACCTCGCAGCCAATGCCCCGACACCGTACGCGTTCGTGGAAAGCGTCCTGCGTTACCTCTCGCACGGCTACACCTACAACCAGTCGCCCCCGCTCAGCCGCTATCCGCTGGTCAACTTCCTGTTCAAGAACAAGCTCGGCTACTGCCAGCAGTTCTCCGGCTCGATGGCGCTGCTGCTGCGGATGGGCGGCCTGCCGGTACGCGTCGCAGCCGGGTTCACCCCGGGGATGCGCAACGGCGTCCACCACCAGTGGCTGGTCTCAGACATCGACGCTCATGCTTGGGTTGAGGTCTGGTTTCCGCAATACGGGTGGGTCAGGTTCGATCCGACGCCCGCGAGCGCGCCGGCCCGAGGCGGCGTGACCACCCCGTCGCAGCTGCGCTCGCTGCCGGGCGCGGTCCCGGGCGCGTCCGGTAGCCCCGCCGCTAAGGCCGGGTCGGCGCCGGCCGCGACGACCGCCGTGCACCACGGCTCCGGTGGCGGCGTCAGCGTGCTCCCCATCGTCGCCGCGCTGGCGGTCGTCGCGGCGATCGCGCTGGCGCTGCGCACATTGATGCGTCCGGCCCGGAGCACCGAGGTGCTGCTCGACGAGCTCGAGCGCGCGATGGCACGCACGGGGCGTCCGCTCGGTCCGGGGGTCACGCTGGCCGGCCTCGAGCACCGCTACCGCGAGTCGCCCGCCGCAGCGGCATACATCCGCTCGTTGCGGATGGAGCGCTACGGGGGCGACGGCGGCCGCCGCGGCCGCCGCGGCCGCGGCGCGCTGCGCCAACAACTGCGCAGGGATCTGGGCCTGGCGGGACGGCTGCGTGCCCTGTGGGCGCTGCCGCCGCGCTTTCCCGCTCGGCGGGCACACCAGCCCGGCTCGTAGGGGGAGCGGCGTCCGGCGGGCGGCCGCGAAGCTCGGGGCGCGCACGCGCAAAAGCGCCCCGGCCCGGCATTGGCGACGTCGCCCGCGTCTCCTAAACTCGTGGCTGTGGACGACGTCTATGACCTCTATCGGCGCGGCACCGAGCTCCTCGAGGCCGGCCACAACCACCAGGCCGTGATCCCGCTCGCGCGGGCCCGCGATCTCGCCCCCGAGCAGACCTCGATCCGCGAAGCGCTCGGGCGTGCTCTGTTTCACTGCCGGCACTATCAGCAGGCGGCCGACGAGTTCCAGGCGGTGATCGATCGCGCGCCCACCAACGACTACGCGCTGTTCTGCCTTGGGCGCTCGCTGCAGCTGCTTGGGCGCCACGCCGAGGCGCGCAAGCCGCTCGTCCTGGCCGCCTGTCTGCAGCCGGGCCGGCGCGATTACGTCGTTTACCGAGACCGCGCCAGAGCGCGCGCCGCCGGCGGCTCGAGCACCTAGCCGGCACCTCGCGCAAGGCTCGTCACAAGCGTTCACAACGGCGTTTGCGGTGCTACGCTGAACGCACAGCTTTCGTGGCCGGGCATTCTCCCGGTGGAGTTCTTGAAAGTGGGCGCTCGCCCGCTTTTGTTTTTTTAAATGACGGAGGGAGAACGTGAGTGCACTACAGACCGAGATCGAAGCCCGGCTCGCCGGCGTCGAGCCCGAGGTCGAGGTGCTGCTGGCGGAAGTCGTCTCCGGCTCGACGCTGCGCCTGTTCATCGACCACCCCGACGGCGTGACGCTGGCACTCTGCGAGCGTGTCTCGGGGAACCTGAGCGACTATCGCGAGCGCTATTCGCTCGAGGTCTCCTCGCCTGGCCAGGATCGGCCGCTCACAAAGCCCCAGCACTACTCGCGCTTCCTCGGCCGACGCGCGAGGGTCCGCCTGCGAGGCGACGCCGCGCGCCAGCAGAAGGCCTTTGCAGGTCACAAGCATCTGACCGGTGAGCTCGTCGGTGCCTCGGAGTGCGATGTGACGATCGCCGCCGCCGAAGGCATCGTGACGATCCCCTACGAGCAGATCGTCCGCTCTAACCTCGTACCGGGAGACTGAATCCATGTCCAAGGAAATAGTCGAGGCCGTACGAGGCCTCGCTGCGGAGAAGAACATCTCGTTTGACAAGCTGATCGAGGCGCTCGAGGACGCGCTTCTGTCGGCCTACAAGAAGACGCCCGGATCGGCCCCGTACGCGAGGGTCGAGGTCGACCGCGAGAGCGGGGACTTCATAGTCTGGGAGCTGAGGATCCCGCCCGAGCTCGAGGAGCAGCTGCTCGTCGAGGCGACCGAGGATCAGCAGCCTACGGTCGACCCTGAGACCGGCGAGATGCGCGAGGTCCCCGAGCCCGAGATCGATCTCGAGAAGCTCAAGGAGTACGAGGATCAGATCGAGACCGAGGACGTGACCCCGCACGACTTCGGGCGGATCGCCGCGCAGACCGCCAAGCAGGTGATGCTGCAGCGGATCCGCGAGGCCGAGCGCGACGTGATGTTCGAGGAGTACCGCGACCGCGTCGGAGAGCTGATCACCGGGATCGTCCAGCAGTCGGACTCGCGCTACACGCTCGTGCAGCTGCGCGAGCGCGTCGAGGCCCTGCTGCCGAAGTCCGAGCAGGTCGACGGCGAGCGCTATGACCACTCGCAGCGAATCAAGGCCGTGATCAAGGATGTGTCGAACTCGACCAAGGGCCCGAGCATCATCGTCTCGCGGCGCGACCCGGAGCTGATCAAGTCCCTGTTCGAGCTCGAGGTGCCCGAGATCGCCGACGGCCTCGTGGAGATCACGGGCGTCGCGCGCGAGCCCGGCTACCGATCGAAGATCGCCGTCGTCTCGCACGTCGACGGCGTCGACCCGGTCGGTGCATGCGTCGGCCCCCGTGGCTCGCGCGTGCGGATGGTCGTGTCCGAGCTGCGCGGCGAGAAGATCGACATCATTCCCTACAACGACGAGCCCGCCCGCTTCGTCGCCAAGGCGCTGTCGCCCGCGCGCGTGCGCGAGGTGCTGGTCGATGACGCCGGCAAGCAGGCGACCGTGATCGTCCCTGATGACCAGCTCTCGCTGGCGATCGGGCGCGAGGGCCAGAACGCGCGCCTCGCCGCGCGACTGACCGGGTGGCGGATCGACATCCGCTCCGAGACGGAGTTCGCGGCCGAGGAGGCCGAGCACGGCTACGAGGAGGACGACGCCGCCCAGGGCCGCTGCGCCGCAATCCTGTCAAACGGTCGCCGCTGCCCCAACGCGGCGCTGCCCGGCTCTCGCTACTGCGGGATCGAGGCGCACCAGGCGCTCGCGAACAAGGACACTGATCAAGTGGACGGCGGCGGCGCCCGAGAAGGCGCGCAGTTATCCGAGGCACAGGCTCCGGCCGCTGCAGTCCCGACCGAGTCGTCGGCACCGCAAGCCGGCAACGGAAACAATCCCCAGGGCGCGCCTGACTCGCCCACCGCCGAGGGCGCGAGCTCGTAGGCGACGTACACTGGGAGGCCGATGAACAAGCGTGTCTACGAGATCGCGAAGGAGCGAGGGCTTGACGCCAAGGACGTCCTTGCGCGCCTAAAGGCGGCCGGGGTCGACGTCAAGGCCTCGTCGTCGGCCGTCGACGAGGACGTCGCCAAGCGCGTACTCGCCAACGGCGGGCCCGAGTCGGCGACCCAACGCGCGGCTGGCACTCCCGCCACCGCGCAGGCCGGCGCGGACGCGCCCGCCCCCAAGCGCCAGCGCGCAGCCGCGGCCGCGCAGTCCGCCGATTCCGCGCGGCCGGTCCGCGACGAGCCCACGTCCTCGACCGACACGCCCGCGGCCGACGGCGCTGGCGGGGCCGGGGGTGAGTCGGGCCACAAGCGCCCCACGCGCGATTCGCTGCAGGGCGAGCGTGCGCCGGGCAACGCCGGCGGAAGGCGCCGGGTCGTGATCGATTCTCAGGCCTCGCGCCGGGCGGGTCCGGGCGGAGGCCCGCCGCAGTCAAATCAACCACCGCGCCGCCAGCGCCGCGGGCGGCGTCGCCGCGGCGTCTACGACGAGGAAGCCGAGTCGCGTCCATCGCAGACGGCGGTGGCCGAGCCGGGCACGATCCAGATCAACTCGGGATCGACGGTCAAGGACGTGGCCGAATATCTCGACGTGCGCGTTCCCGAGATCGTCAAGAAGCTGATGGAGCTTGGCGAGCTCAAGACGCAGACCCAGACGCTGTCGGACGAGACGATCGAGGTCCTTGCCACAGAGCTCGGCAAGCAGGTCGAGATCGTCCACTCCGAGGACGAGGAGATCGCCGAGCCGGTCTTCCACGACGCCGATGAGGACCTCGTCGAGCGCGCCCCGGTCGTGACGATCATGGGCCACGTCGACCACGGCAAGACCTCGCTGCTCGACGCGATCCGCCAGACCCAGGTGGCGGCCGGCGAGGCCGGCGGTATCACCCAGCACATCGGCGCCTACCAGGTGCAGCACGACGGCCACACGGTCACGTTCCTCGACACTCCGGGTCACGAAGCCTTCACCGCGATGCGCGCCCGCGGCGCCAAGGTCACGGACATCGCCGTGATCGTCGTCGCCGCCGATGACGGCGTCAAGCCGCAGACCCAGGAGGCTGTCGATCACGCCAAGGAGGCCGGCGTGCCGATGCTCGTCGCGGTCAACAAGGTTGACAAGGAGGGCGCGCAGCCCGACCGCGTCCGCACCGAGATGACCCAGCTCGGCCTCCAGCCCGTCGAATGGGGCGGCGACACCGAGTTCGTCGACGTCTCGGCCAAGACCAAGCAGGGACTCGACGATCTGCTCGAGACGATCATCGTGATGGCCGAGGTGGAGGAGTTGCGCGCCAATCCCGAGGTGGCCGCTTCGGGGACGGTGATCGAGTCAAAGCTCGATCCCGGTCGCGGGCCGGTGGTCACGATCCTCGTGAGCCGGGGCACGCTCGAGGTCGGCGACGCGCTCGTCGCGGGCGCCACCTGGGGCCGCGTGCGCGCGATGCACGACTTCCTCGGCAACCGCGTAGCGCAGGTGCTCCCGGGCGAGCCGATCGAGGTCCTGGGTTTCAACGGCGTTCCCGAGGCCGGTGAGCACGTTCGTGCGGTCGAGCACGAGCGGCGCGCCCGGCAGCTGGCCGGCGAGCGCCTGACCCGCCTGAAGGCGGAGTCGATCGCGCGGCGCAGCGGCAAGCGGGTCTCGCTCGAGGACATCTTCGGCAGCGGACTGCAGGAGCTCAACCTGGTGCTCAAGGCGGACGTCGCCGGATCGCTCGAGGCGATCGAAGACGAGATCGCGAAGCTTCCGCAGGAGGAGGTCTCGGTAAACGTGATCCGCCGGGCGGTGGGCGCCGTCACCGAATCGGACGTGATGCTCGCCGCGGCATCGGATGCCGTGATCCTGGCCTTCAACGTGCGCCCGGTCGGTGACGCGCGTGCGGCGGCCGATCGCGAAGGCGTCGAGATCCGCAACTACGCGGTGATCTACCGCGCGATCGACGAGCTGCGCGACGCGATGCAGGGCATGCTCGCGCCCGAGGAGGTTGAGGAGGCACTCGGCTCCGCCGAGGTGCGCCAGACCTTCCGCGCCTCGCGCGTCGGCACGATC
>DATNKY010000595.1:0-9340 GCA_035603155.1 Solirubrobacteraceae bacterium | reverse complement strand
CGCCGACCAGTCCGTAGGACTCTCCTCGAGCGATCCGGAACGAGACGTCGCGCACCGCGGGCAGGTCGCGCCCGCGAACGCGGTAGGTGACGTCGATGTTGTCGACCGTCAGGGCGTCCGGTTGCGAGGCCGTCGTGGGCGAGCCCGCGGGTCTGTCGGTCACCGTGCTCATCGTTCGAGCACCCCCTGGATCGCATCGGATATCAGCGACACGGAGACAACGAGCGTAGCGATCGCGAGCGCGTCGAACAGGACCTCCCACCAGTATCCGGCCGAAACCTGGCCGTAATTCGAAGAGATATCGAGGCCCCAGTCCGGGGACGGCGGCTGCACGCCGAGCCCGAGGAAGGAGAGCGTGAGGACGGTGAAGATCGCGTACGCGAGGCGGACCGTGAACTCGACGAGGATCGGCGCGAAGACATTGGGCAGGATCTCGACGAACATGATGTAGAGGCTGCCCTCGCCGCGCAGGCGCGCGGCGGCGACGTAGTCGAGCTCGCGCTCGAGCAGCACCGCAGCCCTGACCGTCCGCGCGATCAGCGGCGTGAACACAAGCCCGATGACGATGATGATGACCAGGTTCGAGTGCCCGAGCGTCGCGAGCGCGATCACGCCGGTCACGACGAGCGGAATAGCCAGGAACGCCTCGACGAACCGGCCGAGCACGTCGTCGACGAAGCCGCGGAAGTACCCCATCACGAGCCCGATCGCCGTCCCGAGGACGGTCCCGAGCAGAGTCGCCAACGGGGCGATGATCAGGATGTCGCGCGCGCCTACGATCACGCGGGAGAACATGTCGCGGCCGAGCTGGTCGGTCCCGAACAGGTGCGCGCTCGAGGGCGCCTTGTTGATCCCCTCGAGGTTCTGAGCGTACGGGCTGTGAGGCGCGATCGCTGAGCCGAAGATCGCGCAGATGATCCAGATCAGGAGGATCGTGGCTCCGACTAGGAACGTCGGCGAGTGCCCGAGCTCGCGCAGCAGCTCGCGCCGAACCTCGGTCCGACCCGCCCGGAGGGCGCCCGCCGATTCGACTGGGACGTCGGCGATGCTCATTCGGCGGCGCGCAGCCGGATGCGCGGGTTGAGCAGCGAGAAGCCGATATCGGCGACGAGCGTCACGACCATATACAGGACGCCGATCGTCAGCACGCACGCCTCGAGCATCGGGATGTCGTGCTGATTGGCGGCGTTGTAGGTCAGCTGGCCGATGCCGTTGTAGCGAAACAGCGTCTCGACGACGACGAGCCCGCCGATCAGGTACCCGGTCTGGGTCGCGATCACCGTGATCGTCGGCAGCAGCGAGTTGCGCAGCACGTGACGGCGGATCATCACGCCGCGCGGCAGCCCCTTGAGCGTCGCGGTCCGGGCGTAGTCGGAGTCGAGCGCCTCGACCGTTCCCGCACGAGCCATCCGGGCGATGTACCCGAACAGGACCAGAACTAGCGGGATCACCGGCAGGATCAAGTACTTCAGCTGCGTGAAGAAACCGGAGCCGACCGGGGCGGTGGCCGTGACCGGCAGCCAGCCGAGCGCGATCGAGAACACCAACAGCAGCACGATTCCCGACACGAACTCGGGCACGGTCAGCGCCGACTGACCGAAGATGCTGATCGTCCGGTCAATCGGCGTGCCGACCTTCAGCGCTGACACGATCCCGCCGAGCAGCCCGAGCGGCACGACGATCACGAACGCGAACAGGGCCAGCTTGAGCGAGCGGCCGAGCGCGGGTCCGAGGATCGGCCCGATCGGCGCCTGGTATTGGGTCGACGTCCCCGGGAAGTGCGTGATCCAGTTCCAGTACTGGGTCAGCAGCGGCTTGTCGACGCCGAGCTGATGATCGAGCGCCCGGACCGCGCTCGGCGCCGCGAGCGGCCCCAGGACCGAGCGCCCCGGGTCGCTCGGGAGGACCTGGCCGAGGACGAACACGATCACGCTCAGCAGCCACAGCGTGATCAGCGCGAGCCCGAGGCGTTTGAGGATGAAGCTCGTCATCGGCCGGCGGCGATCATGCGCTCTTGAACGCCGTGTTGAGGTACAGCTGCGCGATCGAGGTCGGGTTCAGACCGCCGACGGAGGGGATGGAGGCCGTCAGACCGTCGATCCAGTAAGGGATCACGAGCGGCGTCTCCTTGAGCAGCAGCGTCTCGATCTGGGTGGCGATCTGCTTCTGCGTCGTCAGATCGAGCGCCGCTACATACTTCTTGACCAACGCGTCGTACTCGCTGTTCTTGAAGTGCGCCGCGTTCCACGGTCCCTTCGAGGTGAGTGGAGCCTCGAGATAGACGTTCGGGGCGCCGCGGTCGCCATAGTCGACGAGGCTCGTGGTGCCGTCGAGCCAGTCAGAGTTGCCGTACGTGGCCTTGCCGTAGTAGAGGGTCTGGCTCTCGATCTTGAGGTCGAAGTTGATCCCGGCCTTCGCGGCGTCGGCCTTGATGACCTGTGCGAGCTGTGGGATCTCCTGATAGATCTCGGTGAACAGCGGCGCACTGATCCCATTCGGATGGCCGGCGGAGTTGAGGAGCGCCTTGGCCTTGGAGATGTTCTGCTCGCGCTGTGGGAGCGTTAAATTGGACGACGGGTACCGAGGCCCGAACGGGGTGTCGTTCGCCACCGTGCCAAAGCCGCTGAGCAGCGCGTTGACCATCCCCTTGCGGTCGAGCGAGTACGCGACCGCCTGGCGCACCTGTGCGTTGTCGAACGGCGGCTGATCGTTGCGCATCGACAGCTCGCGATGGTTGGCGGCCTTGAGCTGGATGATCTTGTAGGACGGGTTGTGGAGGATCGCGGTCGCGCCGGCCGGGACGAACTGCGCGATCACGTCGACCGAGCTGCCCTGCAGCGCGAGGATCATCGGCTGCTGGCTGGCGTAGAACTTGAACGACGTGCTCGACAGCAGCGGCTTCTTGCCCCAGTAGTTGGGATTGGGCACGAACGACGCGCCCACGCTCTGCGTGTAGGTCTGAAGCTTGAACGCGCCAGTACCGACGAACGTCTTCTGCCACTTGCCGAAGTCGGTCCCGTTGGGGACGATGATCGCGTTGTAGTTGTCCGACGAGACGAGGTAGGGGAAGTTCCCGTTCGGCGACTCGAGGGTGAACTGGACCGTGTTCGTATCCATCTTCTTGACGCCGTCGGGCGTCAGCACGCCGGTGAACGTCGAGAGCGCGTTGGAGGCGTTCTTTGGATCCGAGAGCTGCTTGAACGTGTACACGACGTCGTCGGCGGTCATCGGGGCGCCGGTGCTGAACTTGACGCCCGGGCGTAGCTTGAACGTCCACACGCTGCCGTCGCCGTTGTGACCCCAGCTGAGCGCGAGCATCGGCTGCAGTGCCAGCTTCAGGTTGCTGTCGAAGATCAAAAATTCACCCGTCTGGTTGAGCATCAGCAGACCACCCGCGTCCGCGACCGTGAGCGGGTTGATCGCGGCCGAGGGCGTGACCGCGCCGACGTTCAGCGTGCCGCCGGAGGTCGGCGCCGGGCCGCTGGTCGAGGCGGAGCTCGCCGCGCCCCCCGAGGAGGACGAAGACGAGCTGCCGCACGCTGCGAGGATCGTCCCGAGCAGCACCGTCGACATCCCGATCGTGCTCCCGCGGCGCAGGAACTGACGGCGGTCCAGTCTTCCGGCGAGGAGCTCGTCGATGTAGTGGTTCTCGAGCTCGGTGCGGTCGGCGCGAATCTCGTCGAGCCTGCGAGCCTGATCTTTATTCATGAGCCGTCTTCCTTTCGGTGGCGATCGATCCTGCGCCGGCCGCTGAGGCGGAATCGACGCTTACATCGGAAAATCTCCGGGGTGCGGGTAGCGGAGCATCGGCGAGCGGCGCGAGTGACCGGGCCGCGTTGAACAGGTCGGGGAGCATTTCATCCACTCGCTCGGACGTCATCCGGCCGCTCGGGACGCACAGCGTCAGCGCGGCGGCGACCCGCCCGGACGGGCCCACCGGGACCGCGATGCAGTGAAGCCCCAGCGCGGTCTCGTCGATGTTCTCGCCGTAGCCGAGTTCCTGTGTCCGCGCAAGGATGCGGTGCAGCTCGTCGAGTCCGTCCAGGCGGCGGCCGGTCGGCGTGACCAGTTCGGCGCCGGCGAACATCGCGATGACGCGCTCGGCGAGCAGGTCGGCGAGCAGTACGCGGCCGGCAGCGGATGCGAACGCCGGTAGCCGGCTGCCGACCGAGGTCACGAGCCGCACCGGGTGCGTCGTCTCGACCTTCGCCACGTACAGGCTGTCGAGCCCGTCGAGCACGACCAGGCAGGCCGTCTCGTTGTGTCGCGCGACGAGCCGCGTTGCGATCGAGTGAAAGCCGTTGGTCAAGGCGGCGGCAGGGGCGGTGCGCGCCAGCCAGGCGGTCCGAGGGCCAAGCCCGAGCGTCGCCGTGGTCGCGTCACGCGCGATCCATCCTCGCTCGAGCATCATCGAACAGACGCGGTGCAGCGTGCTCTTCGGCGCGCCCGTCTCGCGGGAGAGCTCGGACAGCGTCAGCATGCCGCGGCCATCGAGCGCATCCAGCACGTCCAGTACAGTCGCGACCCCCGCGGAGCGCACGCGCGGCCTCTGCTGACCCTTGGCCGTCAGGTTTGCCACCCTCATCTCCTCCTCACGGATCCACCGGCGGAACGCCGTTCAGCGGATGGACCAGAGCATCTTCCCCACGTCGCCCGGGGATGTCAAGGCTCGGCGCTCGCCTAATCAGCACCTAACAAGTGTAGATTCCGTTCACGGTTGGGCCGCCACCCCGCGCTGACCGGCAGATGCGTTCAGAGCGGTTGGGCCGCCACCCCTGCCATCACGTCGCCGACGACGACGGCCGCGTTCGCGATGTCGGCGGGATCGGCTCCCTCCAGCGGCGTGTGGCTCTCGCCTCCCTCCAGCGGCACGAATACGAGCAGCGCCGGCACCAGGGCAGCGAGGTGCTGCGCGTCATGACCGGCGCCCGACCACGTCTCGGTCGCGGCGATCCCGTTGCGCTGCGCGGCTCCAAGTGCGGCTCGCACCAGCCCGGCATCGAGTGTGACCGGCTCGCCCCAGCGCACGACCCGCACACTCGCCTCGATGCCGCGGCGCTCGGCGATCTCGCTGACCGCGGCCCGGATGCGTGCGTCGAGGCGGTCCAGCGAGCCAGAATCGATCCCGCGCGCGTCGACGCCGAGGGTCACGCGTCCGGGGATCACGCTCAGTGCGCCCGGTGTGACCGCGAGCGTCCCGACCGTCGCGACGGTCTCGGGTGGCTCGTCGCGCGCGGCCCGCTCGACCGCCAGGATCACTTCGCCCGCGGCGGCGAGCGCGTCACGGCGCTTCTCCATCGAGACCTCGCCGGAGTGGCCCGATTGCCCGACGAGCTCGATCTCCGA
Source organism: Solirubrobacteraceae bacterium (assembly GCA_035603155.1). GTDB lineage: Bacteria > Actinomycetota > Thermoleophilia > Solirubrobacterales > Solirubrobacteraceae > Palsa-465. The sequence continues at coordinate 3,994 of DATNKY010000595.1, read as the reverse complement.
GCGCCGCGGCGACGCGACGCGGGTGACGATCCCGAGCGTGCGCAACGCGCGCCGTTGCGCGACGTGAACCTCGGCGTGAGCGCGGACTCGGGCGATCGCCGGCTCGACGCGGGGCAATTCGCCCAGCGCTCCGAGATAAGCGTCGAGCGCGTCGGCGGCCGTGATCCCGTCCGCGTCGCGCAAATTGACGAGCTCGCCTTCGGCCAAGGTGCCGACGAGCAGCCGCGACCCGACCGTGCCGGCACCGAAGCGCGGCGCCTCCTCGGCGGCACACACGAGCAGTCCCGCCGCGGTCATCGAATCGGCGAGCTCGAGCCCGAGCACGGTTCCGAGCGCGCCGTCGTACCGTCCGCCGTCGGGGACCGTGTCGACGTGCGAGCCGGCGGTGACGAACGGCCCCTGCGAGCGGTCGGGTAGAGCCCACAGGTTCCCGAACCTGTCGATGCCCGGGGCCAGCCCGGCCTCGCGTGCCCAGCCGGCCACGAGCGTCATCGCCTCGGCTTCGGCGGCCGAGTACGCAGGCCGGTCGGCCCCGCCGCCCGGCCCGTGGGCGATCTGCCACAGGCTCTCGAGGCGGGCTTCGATCCGCTCTGAATCAGGCAAGGGCGTATTCGGCGAGCGGCTTGCCGAGCATCGCCTCGACCTCCGGGTACACGCTCGGCTCCCGGACCCCGTCACCGAGCGGCACGTTGGCCTTCGGCACGTGGAGGACCGCGACCTGGTCGCCTTCGCGCAGGTCGGCGATCGAGATGATCCTCCCGGTCTTGACCGACAGCGTCGTCAGCACGTCCGGGAAGGTTGCGAGGCGCTCGCCGCCCGACTCAGCCGTCATGTACTCGTTGACGAATCCAAGCTCCAGCTCGCCGACCGTGACCGTCCCGATGTCGAACGCGTTCTCGGTCCGCAGTCGACGGCTTCGTACCGGACCCTCGGCGATCACCGTGCCGCCAAGGTGCCCGGCGGTCACGTCGATTATCCGCCGCGGACCGTCGTCCCGCACGGCGAGGATCGCCTCGCCGAGGGCGAGCGCGAAGCTGATCGCGCCGACGGCCGCGTGGCCTGCGACGAATGAGGCCGGCACCGGGTTGCGAGCGCACGAGATGAACCCGCCGGACCGGTCAGCGGCGGTGCGCAGCACGTTGGCCGTTTGGCGCACGGTCCCGCGCGTGACGACCTCGAGGTAGCGCTTCTCGGCTCGGTTGCCGCCTGCGACTGCCTGGACGGTTTCGTAGTCATCGTCGGCGGCGAGCCCGAACGAGCCCATCTTGCCGGTCGGGTGCGCGCGTCCATCGCCGGCGGCGTCGATCACCAGCGTCCCGAGCACCGCCGACGCGACCCATCCGTTGCAGGTCGTCGAGGATCCGTTCTGGGCGGTGACCGTGCCGACGATCGGGTCAGGGACCGCCTCGATCAACAGCTGCAGCGCGCGGACGTAATCGCCCGGGCGCATCTCCCAGCCCACGGCGGCCGGCGCGCCGATCGCGCTGACCGTGGCGACCATCGCGTCGGGGTCGACCTCGCCGAGCGTCGCGAGCCGCGGCGTCCCGTACTGCACCGCGGTCGTGCCGACGAGCAGGCCGTGGTCAACCCACCCACCGCCGCCGGCGGCGAGCACCGAGCCGCCCGCGACGGCGGCCTCGACGGCGTGCAGGTCGAGCTCCCTCACCAGACGAACTCCCAGGCGTGCAGGTCGAGCTCCCTCACCGGACGGACCGCCAGGCGTGCAGGTCGAGCTTCCTCACCGGACGGACTGCCATGCGAGCGGGTCGAGAATCCTCACCGGATCGCCTCCGCCGCCGGCAGTCCGAGCCCGAACTCGAGCGCGCTCGCCTGCGCGTCGGCCAGGCCGGCGTCGGCGTGTCGCAGGATCCCGAGCGCGGTGTCGACGTTGAGCGCCGCGCCGAGCCGATCGCGCGCGTCCGGCGAGCCGGTCGCCACGACCGTCATCCCGGCGCTCTGCGAGTAGCCCGCGTAGCCGCCGCCCCCAGCGTGCAGCGCGACAAGGTCAGCGCCGGCCGCCGTCGTGAGCAGCGCGTTGAGCAGCGGCCAGTCGCTGATCGGATCCGAGCCATCCGGCATCGCCTCGGTGATGATGTTCGGATGCGTCATCGCAGCGCCGTCCATGTGATCGCGGGTGAACGCGACCGGGGCGCGGAGGCGCCCGTCGGCGACCGCGTCGTTGACCGCCAGCGCAAGCCGTGCTCGTTCGCCGTGTCCAAGCCAGGCGATCCGCGCGGGCAGACCCTGGCGAGGCACGTGCTCGCGCGCCAGCTCGATCCACCTGGTGATCCGCTCGACGTCGGCGAACAGCTCCAGACACAGTGTGTCGACCAGATCGAGGTCCGCGTCGTCGCCGGAGATGCAGATCCAGCGAAACGGGCCGATTCCCCGGCAGAACAGCGGGCGGATGTAGCGCGCGGTGAAGATGTCGATCGTCAGCGCCTCGCGCACGCCGCCCGTCGCGGCGTGCGGGCGGATGTTGTTGCCGTAGTCGAACACGACCGCGCCCCGCTCGCGTAGGGCGAGCATCGCCCGCACGTGGCGGACCAGCGTCGCGCGCGCAAGCGTCTCGAGCTTGCCCGGATCGCCGAGCCGCAGCGCGACGACCTCGTCCGCGCCGAGCCCGACCGGGAGGTAGCCGCTGCGCAGATCGTGCGCCGAGGTCAGATCGGTCACGACGTCCGGCACGACGTCGCGATCGAGCAGCCCTTCGAGCATCTCGGCGGCGTTGGCGTGTAGGCCGATCGCGAGCCCACGCCGCTCGTCGCGGGCCCGTAGAGCCGCATCGAGCGCCTCGTCGAGTGATTCGCACGCGACGTCGACCGTGCCGGCTACCAGACGAGCCCGGACCTTGTCGTGGTCGGCGTCGGCGACCAGGCAGACCCCGCCGAGCATCCGCGCGATCGCGATCGGCTGCGCCGAGCCCATTCCGCCGAGCCCCGCGGTTGCCACCAACCGCCCCGCGAGGGAGGCGCCGAAGTGCTCGCGCGCGACCTCGGCGAACGTCTCATATGTCCCCTGGAGAACTCCCTGGGAGCCGATGTACTGCCAGCACCCCGCTGTCAGGCCGCCCCACGCGAGCAGGTTCCGGCGCTCGAGCTCATAGAACGTGTCCGGCGTGGCCCAGCGCCCAACGAGGTTGCCGTTGGCCAGCAGTACGGCGGGCGAGCGCGGGCCGGTCGCAAGGATCGCGATCGGTTTGCCGGACTGCACGACCAGCGTCTGCCCGTCGTCCAGCGTCATCAGCGCGCCGACGATCGCATCGAGACTCGGCCGGTCGCGGGCCGCCTTCGCATGCGCGGCGTAGACGACGAGGTGCTCGGGATCCTCCGCGATCGCCAGGTTGTTCTCGAGCAGGCGCAGGATCGCCTCCTGGCGCCAGCCGCGACAGCGCAGCGGGGTGGCGCCAGGCTCACACGCGAATCGGCTCGAGGCGCCGGGCTCGGACGCCGATCGGCTCGCGCTGCGCTCAGACACGGATCGGCTCGCGAACGGTCTGACGTGCGGTTGAGGCGGCGACGAACCGGCCGTGGCCCGGAGGCGAGAGGACGTGCCTGCCGTCCCAGATCTGCACTCCCCGGGAGAAGACCGCGATTACCCGGCCGCGCAGCCGCCGCCCCGAATACGGGCTCCAGCCCGCGGCCGTCACCAACCGCGTTGGATCGACCTCCCACTCGAGCTGGGGATCGAGGACGAGCACGTCGGCGTCGGCACCGGGGAGCAGGTTGCCCTTTCGCGGCCACAGACCAAAGCGGCGCGCCGGCGCCTCGCTGACCAGTCGCGCGAGCTCGGCAGGACCGAGAGCGTCGTGGACCAGCGGCACGATCAGCTCGACGCCGGGCGCGCCCGAGGCGAGCGCGAAGATGTCAGGACCGCGCTTGCGCTCGACGGGCCAGCCGACATGGTCGGACGCGATCAGGTCGAGTCCGTCCGGCGCCAGCGGGACCGAGCGAAGCGGCGGGTTGATCTTGGCCTCGCCGCCGCGCCTTGCAAG